>JBATUU010000350.1:0-18892 GCA_049671385.1 Ornithinimicrobium sp.
CCACGAGGGTGATCGCGGAGATTCGCTGTATGTGATCACCAGCGGCAAGGTGAAGTTGGGGCGGTCCTCCTCCGATGGTCGCGAGAGCCTCATCGCGGTGCTCGGACCCGGCGAGATGTTCGGCGAGTTGAGTCTGGTCGACCCCGGCCCGAGGTTGACCAGTGCCACCGCCGTCAACGACACCGACCTCATCCCCTTGCACAATAAAGATCTGCGCAGTTTCATCTCCGAGCACCCCGAGGTCGGTATGCAGATGTTGGCCGGTCTGGCTCGCCGTCTGCGCCGTACGAACGAGGGCCTGTCGGATTTGGTCTTCACCGATGTCCCGGGGCGGGTAGCCAAGGCGCTGCTCGATCTGTCGGGGCGCTTCGGCCAGTCCACTGAAGAAGGTGTCAAGGTCAACCACGACCTCACCCAAGAGGAGCTCGCCCAGTTGGTGGGCGCATCCCGCGAAACGGTCAACAAGGCACTGGCCGACTTCGCTGCCCGCGGCTGGCTCATCTTGGGCGCCAAGTCGGTCACGCTGCTGGACACCGATCGCTTGGTCCGCCGCGCCCGCTGAGGCCTCAGGTCGACCTGAGGTAGTCCAGTTGGGCTAGCACGCTCAACCTGGCTGCCGGCCAGACCTCGGACGGGACATCGGCATAGACCCGAGCAACGACCGCGTCTGCCAGATCACCGCTGCGCTGTGCGCTCGAGGCAGAGAGCTCGACCACCGCTTGGCGCACCTGGTCCAGACGCTCGGTGCGATGCGCGAGATAAAACTCGACCACCCCCGCCGCGTCCGTCATGGTGGGTCCGTGACCGGGCGACAACGTGGTGACCTCGCCAGAGCGGGTCAGTCGACCAAGGCGCTCCAAGGACGCCAGGTATGCCGCTAGCTCGCCATCGGGATAAGCCACCACCGTGGTGCCGCGGCCTAACACAGTGTCGCCGGTGAACAATCGCTGCTCGCCGGGCAAGAGGAAACTGAGCGAGTCCCCCGTGTGCCCCGGTGTTGCTACGACGAGCAACTCCAACCCGCCAACCCTCACCAGGTCACCTTCGCCGAGGTCGTCGTGACCTGAGCCTGCCGCGCGTACGGGGGCTTGAGTCAACTGCCCAAAGCGTCCAGCCGCCTCGGCATGATCGGCGTGGTGGTGGGTGAGCAATGTCAGCGCCACTCGCGACCCGATCGAATGCACATGGCTGAGAACCGCCGACAGATGGGCTTCATCCAGTGGCCCGGGGTCGATCACGATCGATTCACCCGCACCGGGCTCAGTGACGATCCAAGTGTTGGTGCCATCCAAGGTCATGGGCGAGGAGTTCGGGCACAACTGGCACCAGGCCCGATCACTGACCCGAGTGCTCGACCAGGGCGGATCGCTCGCCGACGCGTGAGAGCGCATCGTTCAGCCCTCCCGGTGGCGTGTGAGGGCGCCGGAGGCATCGATCGGTGCCCGCGTCAGCCACCGCCCGTTGACCTGCACCGGCCAGGTCAGGACCGGAGTCATCGTCCGCGAGGTCGCGAAGTAAGCGCTGAGGTCAGAGGCCGCTGCCACTTGCTCGGCCAAGACCTGGGTGGGCGTCATCATTGTGCCGGGACCTTCAACGTGCTCGCGCAACGCGTGAGTCGCAGGCATCCACTGCGACAGCGAGGCCTCTGTGGTGAGCCCATCGGCATGTTGCCCAGGCGGCAAGGTGGCCGCAAAGAAGGAGGTGTCGAAGCGATGAGGCTTGCACTCCGGCGTGATCCAGCGCGCTATCGGGGTGAGCAGGTCGCTGCGCATGATGAGGCCCTCGGCCATCAACAACTCCGCCCAACTCATGCTGCGGTCGAGGAGTTTCTCGCGATGTTCTTGCCACCGCGGGTGGCTCAGGTCATTCAACACAGCGCCGGGTGCGTCATCCCGCCCCGCCAGCAACACGCCGCATTCTTCGAACAGCTCCCGCGCGGCTGCGCACAAGATGGGGCGTATCAAAGCTTCGGACGCACGCATCAGCGCTGCCCATTCAGGCAGGGACCGGGCCGGGCTGATCCGTTCCCAAGGGATTTGATCATCGTCGTGGCGGTCGACGGTGCCACCGGGATACACCAGCATGCCTGGCGCGAACGTCATGTGCTCGACCCGTCGCTGGGTGAAGAACTCCAGGCCCGATGCGCCTTCACGCAGTAGCAGAACGCTGGCCGCACGTCGTGGGTCAGGCGCAGGCGCCCCCGGCGATGCATCTCGCCATCGGGCCGCCTGCACCTCGAAATCTGCCCGCAACGATAGTGGGACGTCAAAATCTCGGTATGTCGGGCCAGACCCGTCCTCGGCCTCGGAGGCCGTGGCCTGCTGGCCCGAGGCAGTCATCACCGGACCGCGACCACGATCTCCACTTCGACAGGGGTGTCTAGCGGCAGGGTGGCTACGCCGACCGCCGAGCGCGCATGGACGCCAGCCTCGCCGAAGGCTTGGGCCAACAACTCGCTGGCGCCATTGATCACAACTGGCTGAGCGGTGAAGGCCGGGTCGCTGGCGACAAAGCCGACGACCTTGACCACCTGCACCACCTCATCGAGGTCGCCTATCACCGACTTCACAGCGGCGATGGCATTCAGGGCGCACAACCTCGCACAGTCTTTGGCTTTTTCGGCGCTGACGTGGCCTGCGCCTTCCCCGACTTTGCCGGTGATGGGGAGTTGCCCCTCGACGAGCGGCAGTTGCCCCGAGGTGTAGATCAGGTCGCCAACACGCAGTGCCGGCACGTAGGCACCCGCCGGCGCGGCGACGTCCGGGACGGCATACCCGGCCTCGCTGAGCCGTTGCTCAACCCGCGAAGTCACGATCCGGTGCTCACTTTTCGCGCTTGAGGTAGGCGACCAGGTTCGAACCCCCGTCGGGGCCAGGCACGACCTGGACGAGCTCCCAGCCGTCCTGGCCCCACTGGTCCAGGATCTGCTTGGTGGCGTGGACGATCAGCGGCACGGTGGCGTATTCCCAAGTGGTCATGCACTGAGGGTATCTGCGCGACCGGGCTCTGTGCGGCCATCTGATACACGAGACTTTAAGGTTCGCCGCGTAATCTGGGAGACATGCGTACTGCCACGACCCTGGCGAAGGTCACCTCACTGCTCGGTGCCTTCGTCGCTATCTCGGTGCTGATGGGGCTGCTCGGCGCCGGTTTGCTGCTCCCCGTCGTGGGCACGGCGGGCACGGCGACCCGCGAAGGGGTCAGCCTGTTCGAGGAACTGCCGGGGGAGTTGGATTCCAACCCATTGGCACAACAGTCCCGGGTTGAGACATCCGATGGCAAGTTGATCTACACCCCCGCCCGGGAAAACCGGATCATCGTGCCGCTGGAGGACATCGCCCCGGTGATGCAACAAGCTCAGATCGCGATTGAGGATGAGCGGTACTACGACCACGGTGGGGTTGACGCCAAGGCTCTGGGGCGGGCCTTCGTGAGCAATGCGACGACAGATGACACCCAGGGTGGATCGACGCTGACTCAGCAGTATGTGAAGTTGACGCTGGCGGAGCAGGCCATCCGGGATGAGGATGTCGAAGCCCAAGAGGCGCTGTTGGCGCGTAGCGGCACCGAGGGGTACGTGCGCAAGGTCCGTGAGCTCAAATATGCGGTGACGCTGGAAGAGCGGCTCACCAAGGATGAGATCCTGGAGGGCTACCTCAACCTGGCGTACTACGGCGACCGGTCCTATGGAGTAGAAGCCGCTGCCCGGCACTACTTCGACGTCAAGGCAAAGGACCTCGATCTTGCGCAGGCCGCGACCTTGGCCGGTGTCGTGCGAGCGCCGTCGGCCACTGACCCGGTCAACTCGCCAGAATCATCGAAGGCTCGGCGCAATGTCGTGCTGGACAAGATGTACCAGCAAGAGATGATCACCGAAGAAGAGTGGACCGAGGCCAAGGAATCGGAGATCGATCTCGACGTCACCGACTCTCAACAGTCCTGCCTGAACTCCCGGTACCCCTACTTCTGCGACTACGTCGAGGAGTGGTTACTACAGAACGAAACTCTCGGCGCCACGCGCGAGGAGCGAGAGGCCAAGTTGACTACAGGCGGGCTCACGATCACGACGACGCTGGACCGGGATCTGTACGAAAGGATCCACGAGGTAACGGCCGACTCCGTGCCGCGTGGCAACGAGTTCGGTCTTGCCTCGGCGGCCGCCGTCGTCGAGCCAGGCACAGGCAAGGTCTTGGCTATCGGCCAATCATCGAAATACCGCCTTGAAGAGTCGTCAGACAAGACGAGTGAGACCACGCTGAACTGGAGTGTCGACCAGCGGTATGGCGGTGGCAATGGCTTCCAGATCGGCTCCATCGCCAAGGCCTTCACGCTGGTCACAGCACTCGAGAAAGGCGTCCCCGTTGAGACCACGCTATCCGTGCGCTCACCTGGGAACGTGGTGGGAACGACCTGGATCAACGAACCTGGCAACCCGCAGTTCGAGAGTGGGGACGTCCATCCGGCAGGGATTTTCTTTCCAGGCGACTTCGATTCGGACTGCACCATCGGCGAGCGGTACTGGGCTGTCCGCAATGCCGAAGACAAAAACTTCACCCCGACGATCACACTGCGCGAAGCAACTGCATCCTCGGTAAACACCGCTTTTGCTACCTTGGCTTCGCAGGTCGGCACCTGCGATGTGAAGGAGACCATCGAGCGAATGGGTCTCAATAGCGGCGACGGTAACGAATACGGGGCCGGGAGAAACAACAACCCACCGACATACGTGTTGGGCTCAGATGACGCGAGTCCGCTCGCCGTCGCGAGCTCCTACGCGACGATCGCTTCAGGAGGCACCTACTGCCCCCCGGTGCCGGTTGAGAAGATCACCGACGTCAATGGCGAGGAAATCAAAATCAAGGTGCCCAAGTGCGAAGAGGTCATCGACCCCGACGTGGCTGCTGGCGTGGCCGAGTTGATGCAGGGCGTTGTCGACCTCCAAGGGTCCGGATTCCGGGCAGTTCTGGACAGCGGTCAGCCCGCTGGCGGCAAGACCGGCACCGCTGACGGGTCGGTGCACACGTGGTTTGGGGGTTACACCCCGCAACTATCGACCGCCGTGTGGATTGGGGATCCCACCGGGAACAAGCGCTACGAGGGCAGCTTGGCAGACATCACGCTCGGGGATTCGTATATCGAAGGTCAGTTGTATGGGTCGAAACTGGCCGCGCCCATGTGGAAGCGGATCATGACCACAGCGCTAGAGGGCACAGACATCGAGCCATTCGACGACGTGTCTCAAGAGACACAATATGGAGAGGACCAGTTGATCCCCTCCGTAGCCGGGCTCACCGGTTTCAAAGCCGAGGAGGAGTTGGTCTCCGCTGGGTTCTCGCCGGTCAAGAAGTGGATCGCGTCAACGCAGCCCTCCGGCACCACGCTGTATACGGTGCCCGGCAGCGGTCAGTCCGCGAGCACTGGCGAGACCGTGACCATCTACATTTCCAATGGCGCTACTGCTCCACCGGCCAACAGCGAGGATGGTTTCTAGGTAGACCGAGTGGGCGCCGATGAATCAATTCGTTAGGCGCACTTTTGCGGTCTCCAGCAGGCGTGGGAACGCAATCGCGGTGTCATCACACCGCGTTGAGGGCCCGCTTGACCGCCGCAGCCACTCGCCCGCCCTCGGCGCGTCCAGCGACCTGGGGCTGCACCACCTTCATCACCTGACCCATCTGTGCCATACCTGTTGCGCCGACATCGGCCACAGCCTCTGCCGCCAGCCGGTCCAACTCGGCATCGTCGAGTTGGACCGGTAGATACTCCTGCAGGATCTCCAACTCGGCCTCCTCGGCCGCAGCCAACTCCGGCCGCCCTGCGTCGGCATAGGCAGCCGAGGCCTCCTTGCGCCGCTTGGCTTCCTTGGCCAGCACTGCCACGACTTCGTCGTTGCTCAGATCACGGTGTGCCTTGCCGGACACTTCGGCGTTGGTCACTGCGGTGAGCGCCATGCGCAGGGTGCTGGATCGCACAGCGTCCCGGGCTTTCATAGACTCCGTCAGATCGCTGCGCAGGGTCGCCTTCATGCCGGTGGCTTGCTCGTCCATATCTGCAGTGTCGCACCTGCGCTCTGCGTGCTCCCAGGGTTTTGTTGGCATGATCGGGGCGTGCCTCACCTCAGCGTACGCAGCGCCACCCTCGCTACGGTGGGTGCCGGCGCAGGGGTGCTCGCCTACAGCACCGTGATCGAGCCTCGTGCCTTCGCCCTCCGTCGATACGACGTGCCTGTGCTGCCGGAAGGAGCTTCGCCGGTAAAGATCCTCCAGATCACGGACTTGCATTTGACGCCGAGCCAGCACTATCGAGCCACCTGGCTCAGGGGCCTCGACGTTCTCGAGCCCGACCTCGTCATCAGCACTGGGGACAACCTGGCACACATGGACGCGGTACCCGCCGTCCTTGGGGCGTACGGGCCCCTACTGCAGCGTCCAGGAGTGTTCGTTCTCGGCTCCAACGACTACTTCCCGCCCGTACTGAAGAACCCGTTCGGCTACTTCAACAACAGCCATCGGCGCGGTTCGGCGTTGACCCGCAAGCGCCTGCCCACCCAAGATCTCGTGGACGGGTTCAAGGCCAGTGGGTGGCTCAGCGTCATCCACCGTCGGCGACGCCTGACCGTGGCCGGAGTTGATCTGGAAATCCTCGGTGTCAACGACCCGCACATCGATATGGACCACTACGACCGTGTCGCCGGTCCAGCGGCGCCGGATGCCGATCTGACGATTGGGGTGACGCACGCGCCATACCAGCGGGTGCTCGATCCGATGGCCGCTGACGGCGCACGCTTGCTGGTCGCCGGTCACACGCACGGTGGCCAGGTCTGTGTGCCCGGGTATGGGGCGCTGGTCACTAACTGCGACCTGGACACCAGGCGCGCCAAAGGGCTCACCCGGTGGTGGCCGGGCGCAGGAAGAGTCAACCCAGCGGGCAGGCTGAGTCGTGATGCTCCGCAGGATGCCGCATACCTGCATGTTTCCGCCGGGCTGGGGGCGTCCCCCTACTCGCCATTCCGCCTCGCCTGTAGGCCTGAGGCCACCTTGCTGACTCTGCTGCCACGCCCAAGCCAGAGTTGAGTAGCACCAGGTTGGGCCTTTGCTCTGCGATTCGGCCCGGACCTTGGCGGTGGGATATCGTGACCGTCGCTGAGCACCGGTGTATGCCGTGAATCAGGCCACGGGGTGTGGCGCAGTTTGGTAGCGCGCGTCGTTCGGGACGACGAGGTCGCAGGTTCAAATCCTGTCACCCCGACAGTTGTGGGCCGTGGCCTACGCCCATGCTCTCACCAGGTTGTGCACGCTCTCACCATCTCCAGCGGTGGTGAGAGCGTGCAGTTCTCGATGAGAGCGCCACCTGCAGTGTGCCGCTGCACACCTGCGCACATCCAGAGTTGGAGTACTCGCTCCATTTTCACCTAGCGACCGATGCCCTTTGCGTTGCTAGACTCCCGCACATGCCAAGCCCCATGCAGTGCCAGCGCCTTGCCGCTGACCTCAGGGCAGGGCATTTTCGCCGATGAGTCTGCTGATCACCATGCTGGTCCTGGTCGTCGCGGTGGCGGTCAGTCCTTTGTGCACCCAGTACCTGGGACGCAATGCGGGCTACCCCCTCGCTGCGATCTACCTCGTCGCTGCGGCCACCTTCGTGCCCGCGACACGCGCCGTGCTAGCGGGTGAGGAATACACCTACTCGGTCTCCTGGGTTGAGACCCTCGACGTCAACTTCGCGTTGCAAGCCGACGGCGTCGGCGTCATCTTCACCTTTATTGCGCTGCTCATCGGTGCGGTGGTCTTCGTCTACTCCGCCCGCTATCTCGATGTCGGTCGCAACCTCAGCTTCTACCTCACAATGTGTGCCTTCACCTTGTCGATGGTCGGCCTCGTGCTCGCCGATGACATGGTGCTGCTCTTCATCTCTTGGGAACTGACCTCCCTCGCCTCGTTCTTACTGATTGCACGATCCGGGTATGGCGGCGAGATGGCCTCGCTGCGCACACTGCTGATCACATTCCTCGGCGGTCTTTTCTTCCTAGCCGCTGTGGTCTCGATCATCGCCAAGACCGGCACCACCTCGGTCACCGACGCCCTGGCGGATCCGGTCTGGACCGAGGACGCGAGTTTCACGACGGCCGTGGCGATCCTGGTCTTGCTGGCTGCTTTCACGAAGTCAGCCCAGTTCCCGTTCCATGTGTGGTTGCCGGACGCTATGGCCGCTGCGACGCCCGTGAGTGCCTACCTACACGCAGCGGCCGTCGTCAAAGCAGGGATCTTCCTGCTGTTCCGATTCAGCCCCGCCTTCCACGCCACTCCGATGTGGAACTACACGCTGATTTTCGTGGGCCTCTTCACCGGTGCGCTTGGTGCGTGGTTCGCGCTGCAAAAGACCGACCTCAAAAAGCTGATGGCCTACTCCACGGTCAGCCAATTGGGTCTGATCGTGGCCACCATCGGCATCGGCACGGAAGCGGCCATCGCCGCCGCGATGCTGCACACGATCGCGCACGCACTGTTCAAGTCCGGGCTCTTCATGATGGTCGGGGTCATCGACCACTCGGTGCACACACGAGATATCCGACGGCTGCCCGAACTGCGCAAAACCATGCCGTGGTCCTTTGGTGCCGTGATCCTCGGGTGCGCCTCGATGGCGGGCATCCCACCGATGCTCGGCTTCTTGTCCAAAGAAGAGATCTTCAAGTCCATGCGAGAAGCGCCCGGCCCGGAGTGGGTCGGTTGGCTAGCACTGGCCGGGGCAGTGGGTGGAGCCGTGCTGACGTTCTCGTACTGCGCCAAGATCGTTTTCGCCGGATTCGTCGACGGCACGCGGACCGACATCACTGGGCATGAGGGCGAGCCGCTGCTCCTTGGTCCGGCCGCCCTGCCGATCGTCATCGGTCTGCCGTTGGCGTTCGTCGCCGGCATTCTCGACACCCCGGTCCAACGAGCAGTCGAAGCCTCTTTGCCACCTGCGGAGGTCGAGCACAAGGTGCACCTGTACCTGTGGCACGGCTTCAACCTCGAGCTCTTTTTGTCGCTGTTGGTCTTTGCGATCGGCACGGCGATCATCCTCAACCGCCACAAGCTGCGGACGTGGATCGAGCACGAGAGCTTCAACCACGACGGCGCATGGGTCATCGGCCGACTCAACAAGGGGCTCAAGACTCTCGGCACCAAGTTGGCGTTGACCGTCGCCGCGAACAACCCGACGCGCCACGTCGCGGCTCAATTGAGCGTGTTGTGCCTTGTACTTATCGGCGGCACGATCGCGGTCTGGCAGACTTCTGGCTTCGCCGAGCAGCAGGCAAACCTCACCCAGCCCATCGATGCGGTCGTGTTGGTCGTTGTCCTCGGCGGCGTCATCGGAGCCACCTTGTCGGACTCTCGACTCTCAGCCACTGTGAGCTTGTCGGCTGTCGGGATTGCCGTCACGGTCCAAATCTTCGCCCTGGGCGCACCCGACGTGGGACTTACTCAGTTGCTGGTCGAAGCGCTCACGGTGTTGATGATCATGCTCGTGTTGCAGAAGTTGCCGCTGCGCTTTGGCCGCGGTCCGCGCTACGGCAACACCGCCGCTGCCGCAGTGGCGCTCGTCACCGGTGTCGCGGCCGGGGTCACGGTATGGGCTCTTGTGGGCCGCCGCGAACTCCCCGAGGTCGCCGACTACTACCTTAACGAGGCCCCCGAGGAGAGCGGCGGAGCGAACATCGTCAACACCATCCTGGTGGAGTTCCGCGCATTGGACACCTTGGGCGAACTGAGCGTCCTCGCTATGGCCGGGATCGCGCTCATCGCGGTTCTGTCGACGGTGCGTGACCGATACTTGGACCCCAAGCCCGCAGCGGACCACAATTACGTGCCTGCTCCTGAGTTGGCCCTTCGCCCCGAGGGCTCCACCGCCCGCAAGGCGATGACAGAAGCCTGGGGCAACGCCATTCCACTGCAACTGCTCGTGCGCCTGACCTCCCCACTGCTCGCCGCTATCTCCGCGATCTTGTTCTTGCGCGGACACAACGCTCCTGGTGGTGGCTTCATCGCCGCTCTGGTGGGCTCTGCGATCGTTGCGCTGATCTATCTGGCGTCCTCCAAAGATCACCCGGTGGGTCATCCGAAGGCTCCGGTAACGCTCATCGCCGCCGGCATTCTGACGGCCCTGCTCGCTGGTATGTGGGGGCTGCTGGCCAAAGGCTCCTTCTTGCAGCCGCTGCACGGTGAGATCCTGGGATACAAGTGGACGTCCGCCATCGTCTTCGACGTGGGTGTCTACCTCGCCGTGCTAGGCCTCGTGATGGCAGCCTTCAACTTGCTGGGAGCGTCCGAAGGCACTGAGGAGGGCACCCGCGAGCGCGCCGACCAGTCGGTCGAGGGCGAGGTCGAGGGCCCCATGGAGACCGTGCGCGGAGAACACCCCGACCAGGCTGCAGTTGAGGAGGGCGCGTTGTCCGCGCGTCCTACCCGCAAGACATCGTTCCTGGCTGCAGGCAGGATTCCGCCCCGAGAGCGCAGCTCCGGGTCCTTCTCTGACGGTGTCGACAGCGCAGATGACCTCGACGCAGACACAACTGACAAGGGGAACTCGCGATGATCCTTCCCATCACCATCGGGGTGCTTGTCGCCGGCGGCGTCTTCTTGATCCTGCAGCGCGGCATGGTCCGTATCATCTTCGGCCTGGCCCTTATCTCACATGCTGCCAACCTGCTGTTATTGACCACCGGCGTGAGCAGCCTGCGGGGCGAGCCGCTGGCCGATCGCACCGCGGTCGAACTGGCTGCCGATCCGTTGCCTCAGGCGTTCGTGCTGACCGCCATCGTGATCACCTTGGCGGTCACCATCTTCATGCTCACGCTGGCCGTCATCGGGCACAACGATGACACCAAGCACATGCCGACAACCGGGGAGTTCCACGACCGATGATCGGCGCCCTGCTTTCTCTCCTGGTCGTGGTGCCGCTGACGGCGGCAGCGGTACTGGTTGTCCTGCGACGCCCGGTCATCGACCGCGTCGCCATGGTCGGCATACCGGCTGTGATGACGATGGCCGGCATCTACCTGCTGCTGGAGCATCGCGAGACCACAGTCATCGCGCACAACATCGGCCAGTTCCCAGGTGGCGTCTCAATTCCGCTTGTCTCTGACACTTTCAGCGCACTGATGATCACAGTGACCTCGTTCACCACCACGGTCACGATGGCATTCTTGGTCCGGACCGGGGAGGATCGACTCCGCTTCTTGCCCCCACTGGCTCTCATGCTGACTGCCGGGGTCAACGGTGCGTTTTTGACGGGTGACCTCTTCAACCTCTTCGTCTTTGTCGAGGTCATGCTGCTGCCGTCCTACGCCCTGATCTCGATCACCGGAACGTGGCGTCGGCTCGGCATTGGGCGCTTGTTCGTGGTCGTGAACCTGCTCACCAGCACGATCTTGCTGATCGGTGTCGGCCTCGTATACGCAACGGCTGGCACTGTGAACCTCGCCGAGTTGGTCGGAATGGCCGGCGAGGACCCGCGGGTCGGCTTCGCAGTCTCCGTGGTGCTGCTCTCGCTCGCAATCAAGGCTGGTCTGGCACCAACGCATGGTTGGTTGCCACGGACCTACCCGGCGACCTCGGCGGGCATCATGGCGCTGTTCTCGGCCGTTCACACCAAGGTTGCTCTGTACGGGATCTACCGGATCTACTCCACGACCTATGGCGGAGAGGCTGCCTGGGCACCGATCATGGCGTTCATCATCGCCATCACGATCTTGATCGGCTCGTACAGCACCTTTGGCGAGCACATCATGCGCCGTGCTCTGGCCTGGCAGATGGTCGCTGGCGTGGGTCACATCCTGCTGGGGCTGGCGATCTTCTCCCAGTTCGCCATGGCAGCTGGCATCTTCTACATGATTCACCACATCGTGACGATGGCTGCTCTCCTCCTGCTGTCCGGAGCCATAGAGCAGACCTACGGCAGTGGGCGCTACGAGCGACTAGCCGGACTCGCGCGTCGAGATCGGTGGATTGCGGTGCTCTATGCCTTTGCCCTGCTCTCTTTGGTTGGTCTGCCCCCATCGACGGGCTTCTTCGCCAAAATCGGGCTCCTGCAGGCCTCGGCAAATGCCGGCGGCTGGGAGCAATGGGTCTTCATCACCGTGATCTGCGTGGCCGCCGTCGCGACGCTGATGGCGATGCAACGCCTCTGGTCTGGAGTTTTCTGGGGTCCCCAGATGGAGAACTACCGTCCGCAGAGCCCGCGAGGTGGCCGCGCCAAGCGCGTGCCCCTCCCGACTGACGTCAAGGTGACGTGGCTCGTGGCTGCGCCCGGCGCGTTCTTGGTGGTCACCCAGCTCGTCTTCTTCTTCGGCGCGGGTCTGGTGGTTCCCCTCGCTCAACGGGCAGCGACTGACCTGCTCGTGCTCGAGCCCTACGTTCAGGCGGTGTTGGGATGAGCGTGCACCCGATCTCCAGCCTGCGGTATGCCGGATTCATCTTCTGGGAGGTGGTCACCGGCACGATGACAGTCGCCATCGACGCGTTCACCCCCGGAAAGAATGCGACCCCGATGATCGTGGAGTATCCACTGCGTTGTAGCACCGACGTGGAAGTGACGCTGATGGCCTCCTCGATCACGATCACGCCCGGCACCATCACGATCGGTATCACGCCGGCGCTCGATCACGCACCGGCGAGTTTGTTCGTGCATTCGATGTACTCATCAGACCGAGAGGAATTGCTCGAGGAGTTGCACGTGATGGAGAGCAAGTTGCTCACCGCCACGCGTGGCAAAGATGGTGAGGCGAAGCAATGACCGTCATCGTCGTCATTACGATTGTGATCCTGACCCTGGCCGCTCTTGTCGGCCTGGTGCGACTGGTGACTGCTCCCGACGAAGCCACATCGGCGGCAGTCAGCGACCTGATCTACTTCACCGCGATCGCGGTGTTCATTGCCAGCGCGATGGCCCGCGACACCGCTGTCCTCTTTGATGTCGCCTCTGTGTCTGCGCTCTTCGGCATCTTGGCCACGGTCGCGCTGGCCCGCATTCTGACCCGAGGGAGACGTTGATGGATGCCGTAGTCACACCTCTGATCGGGTTCCTGGCCATCGGCGGGGCCCTGTGCGTGCTGATCAGCGCAGTGTCGATGCTGCGGGTCAGTGACGCGCTCAGCCGAATCAATGTGCTCAGCCCAGCCACCGGGCTTGGCCTGCCGATGATCCTCCTTGCCGCATACATCCATCACCTCACCGAGGTCGGCGCTGATTGGATCGACCTGATCAAGGTCCTTGTTGCCATCGCAGGATTCGTCATCATGTCCTCGATTGCCAGCAACACGTTGGGACGAGCCACGTATCGCTCAGGGGCCCCTATCGATCCTGACACGTCCCCGAACGAATTGGCCGAGGGTCACCCAGACCGACTGCCCTTTTAGATCAGACAGAAGCGGCCGGAGCGTGCAACGCGGCCATCTGAGCCTCCATCACCACTTCTTCATCGGCATCGAGGCGAACGTGCGACAACAATGCCAGCACGGCACGTAGCGCGCCCAGCCCGCGCTCGCCCCACGAAGACAGATAGCTGAACTGCCACCACCAGAGGGCTTCGGTGATCCTCCCGGCGTCATAGTGCTTCAGACCGTGAGTCAGGTCGGCTGCAATGGCCATGACGTCGTTGGAGATATGCCCACCCACCATCTCGGGCCGCAGCACCGGGTCGCTGACCTCGGCATACTCATCCACCCCATCCAGCAACGAAGCCAATCCTTCGCGGATGACGTCGAGGTCGGGGTCTGGGCCGGTATCGGTCTCGAAGCGCTCTCGCGGCACCACGTCGACCATCGCACCCAAGCGAGCACCCACGGTATTGATCTGCGATAACGTCAGCAACAGCATCGGCAGCGCCGTGTCGCTGTCGCCACCCTGAGCCACCGAGCGCAACGTCACCAGAAAGGCGCGCACATCGCCAGCGCTCTCTTGAGCCACCTCCAGCAGGTCGATGGTGGCGGCGCTCGTGATCGCATCAGGGTGATCGGCGGTCTGCTCGTCCATAGTGCGTCATTATCTCGAAGGCCCCGCCCTAGGTATAGACGTCCTAGATGACCATTTCGTGAACGTCACGCCTCGATAAGCCGTCGACCTTCGAATGCTCGGCCCAATGTGACTTCATCTGCGTACTCCAAGTCGCCGCCCACCGGGAGACCAGAAGCCAAGCGGCTGACTTTGACCTCAAGTGAGATCAAGAGGCGAGCCAGGTACGTCGCCGTGGCCTCGCCCTCGAGATTCGGGTCAGTCGCGATGATGACTTCGGTGACGCTGCCGTCGGCGAGCCTGGTCAGCAGCTCCTTGATCCGAAGGTCGTCCGGGCCCACGCCGCCCATCGGATTGATAGCGCCGCCGAGCACGTGATAGCGACCTCGGAACTCTCGGGTGCGCTCGATGGCGGCCACGTCCTGGGACTGCTCGACCACACAGATCAGCGCTTGGTCGCGGCGCGGATCCTGGCACACACGGCATTGCTCGGCCTCGGCCACATTGCCACAGACATCGCAGAATTTGACGCGCTCTTTGATCTGGGTCAACGCGGTAGCCAGGTTGCGGACATCCTCGGGGTCTGCGGTGAGCAAATGAAACGCGATGCGTTGCGCACTTTTGGGCCCGACGCCAGGCAATCGCCCGAGCTCGTCGATGAGGTCCTGGACCACGCCTTCATACACAGACACGACTGTATGCGTAGGGGCTGATAGTTCCTATCTGCCACCCCGGCAGCACGCGGTGGCCGGGTGAGTACCCTCGGTCCTGATATCCGGCGCTAGCTCAAGGGGAACACGGGTGGGAATCCAACGCATCGAAAACGTCGGGATTGTGGTCGAGGATCTCGCGAGCGCGACACAGTTCTTCACCGACCTTGGCCTCTCTGAGCTCGGGCAGGCTCCAGTCGAAGGCGACTGGGTGGACCGCGTCGTCGGGTTGCGAGACGTGCGAGTGGACGTGGCGATGCTGCAAACCCCGGATGGCGACGGCCAGATTGAGCTCATCCAGTTCCACAGTCCAGCGGCTCTGTCCGCAGACCCCGAGGCTCCCCCGAACGCGCTCGGTATCCGGCGGCTGGCCTTCGGTGTCGATGACATCGACGCGACGGTTGCCGGACTTCGGACCCGTGGCGAGGAGCTCGTGGGTGAGGTGGTCACGTATGAGGACAGTCATCGGCTGTGCTACGTCCGCGGGCCAGGTGGAGTCATCATCATGCTCGCTGAGCGACTGGGTTGAGCCTCAGGACGGACCCCTGTGACGCGGAGGCGGCACGTCGAGAAGGCCGATCAGTTCACGGAGCGTCGGGCTGGCGCTGGTTGTACTCACCAGCCTCTTCTTGCCCGCTCAAAGCCAACACGCCCCGATAGATCTCATCGGCGACGATGCGTCGAGCTTTGCCTGCGGGCACGCCGTCGAACCGTCCAACGACATTGATCGGCTCGCCGAACTCGACAGTGAACTTCTTGACGCGTGGCAGGCGTGCGCCCACCGGCATTAAGGCTGCTGTCCCTCCGAGGGCCACTGGCACCACCGGACATTGAGCGTGTAGCGCGAGCCACGCCACTCCGGATCTGAAGCGGTACAAGCGTCCGTCGCGGGATCGGGTGCCCTCTGGGTATATCCCGAAGACTCCCCCGCTGCGGAGGTGCTTCAGGGCCACATCGAGTGACTCTTGGGCGGCCCGGGCATGGTCCCGATTCACCGGGATAGAGCCAATCGACGTGAAGAAGGTGCGATTGATTAATCCGTTGACCCCGGTGCCGGTGAAGTAGTCGGACTTAGCCAGGAACGACACCTGGCGCGGTGAGACCAAAGGGATCGCGACACTGTCGGCGAACGATAGATGGTTGCTCGCCAGGATCACCGGCCCCTGGGAGGGCACATTCTCCGCGCCGATGATCTCTGGCCTCCAGAGCGCGAGCGCGGCAGGGCGAACGGTCAGGTGCAGGGCTTTGTAGAGAATGGCCGGACCTCTCAGCCTCTGGGGACGTCATCGATTGCGATCACCTTGCCGCCGAGCACGGACTCGATGACCGGTTGCCCCACCGTAGTGGAAGTCTCCACGTTGTCGTCGTCCTTGGCTGGGATGTCTCCGGCTACGCCAGCGTTGCCGGCTGCCGGTGTCGACGACTCCTCCGGCGTCCTGCTCGAGCGTGCTGAATGGTTCCCAGGACCTCGCTCGGATACGGCTGCATCATCGGCGGGTCGAGCCCACGGGGGCGCCTGATGGCCGCCCGTTTGCTCCCCTCCGCGCTCGGCTGCTGGGGCGGGAGGCGTCTCGCGCTGTCGCCGCGGCGGACTGGTTTGGGCTGCCGGGGATGACTCTGCCGCAGGCTCGGTGGAACGGGTACGGCCGCGTCGAGGCTGGTCCGGGTTGGAGGTGGCCGCCCCTTCGACCATGGCGTCCACGCGAGTGTCGACGCCTATGGCCTCGATCAGCGCCTGCCGCACCACCTCGGCGTGGTTGCCACGTCGGAAGGTCTCCGCTTGGCCAGCAGTCGCAATCTGCAGCAGCAGACGTTGCCCGTCAAAGTCGACAATCTTGGTGTTCACCGACACAAAGCTCCAGGTCACCCTGCGCATCGACTTCACCTTGTCGAGGACCTCCGGCCACGCGCGACGGATGGCGTCTGTACTCATCAAACCCACGTCATCGCTGGCCGCTGCGGGTATCGGCGGGGTGGTCCGTACCTCTCTAGCGGCGTGTTCCTGCTCGGTCTCCGAAGGGGGTGCAACCGGCGCCTGACGGGGATCATCGGCATGTGAAGAATCGGTCTCGGATGCGGTGGTCCCACCGTCGAGGTCGGGGGGATTCTCGAGCGGGGGTGGTTCGTTGTCGGTCACCGGCTGCTGCGGCTGGGACGGCGCCGAGGCCTGTTTCTGCGATGAGGCGGGCGGCTGGTCACTACGAGCAACAGTCAACCGACGCTCGATCCGATCCAGGCGTGCGGCATACCCCTGCTCCCCGGCGGCGCCGGGCAGCAGCAACCGGGCGCAGAGCAACTCCAACAACAGGCGGTATGACACGGCGCCATTCATCTCTGCCAACCCTTGCGCCACGAGATCGGCACATCGCGTCAGTGCTCCAGCACCGTAGGAACTGGCTTGGATTCGCATCCGCTCGACCTGATCCGCAGGCACACCCGGCAACACCGAGGCACCGCGATCTCCCAACGCCAACACCACAATGAGGTCGCGGTACCGCTCCAAGAGATCCTCGACGAACCGGCGCGGATCGTGGCCAGACTCCATCACCTTGTCGACCTGCGTAAACACACTGGCGGCATCTGCGGCCCCCACGGCATCCACGAAGCCATCGAGCAACTCCGCATCGGTGAAACCAAGCAGGGTCGCCGTACGGTCATAGGTCAAGCCCGACGTGTCGGAGCCGGAGATCAGCTGGTCCAAGACGGACAGCGAGTCACGCACCGAGCCAGCGCCGGCGCGGGTCACAAAGGACAGAACTCCTGGCTCGACCGCGACGCTCTCCGCTTCGCACATCTGCTCCAGGTATGCCGTCAAGCGCTGCGGTGGGACGAGGTGAAAGGGGTAGTGGTGCGTGCGGGAGCGGATCGTGGACAGCACTTTGTCCGGCTCTGTGGTGGCAAAGATGAACTTCACATGGGCCGGGGGCTCCTCAACCACCTTCAGCAGGGCATTGAAACCATGCGTGGTCACCATGTGGGCTTCATCGATGATGTAGACCTTGTAGCGCGACTGCGCTGGGCCAAACGCCGCACGTTCTCGCAGGTCACGGGCATCATCCACACCGCCGTGACTGGCCGCGTCGATCTCGATCACATCGACCGTGCCCGCTCCCCCGCGTGAGAGCGCCACACACGACTCACACTCACCGCAGGGCATGGGCGTCGGCCCCTGATCACAGTTCAGACAGCGCGCCAGGATGCGGGCGCTGGTCGTCTTGCCGCATCCACGGGGGCCGCTGAACAGGTAGGCGTGATGAACCCGTTCGCTACGCAAGGCCTGCATCAGCGGCTCGGTGACGTGCTCTTGGCCGATGACGTCGGCGAACGTCTCCGGCCGGTATCGGCGATACAGCGCTGTGCTCACATCAGCGACCCTAGTGCCCTGGTCTGACTGCCTCGGCTCGCGCCGTGGACATCACTGGTCACTGGGGGCGTAGCACCGTCATCCGGTGCGCAGCCCGGGTCAACACCACGTACAAAACCCGCGCCCCGCCCGGGGACTCAGCAACGATTTCGTCGGGGTCGAGCACGATGGTGGCGTCATACTCCAGACCTTTGGAAGCCAGCGGGTCGACAATCACGATGCGCTCAGCCCCGAAAGCGCGCGCCTGATCAGCCAGCACATCGCTCGCGGCCGTGAGCCAGCGCTGCGGGGCGATGATCGCCACCGATCCATCCACCTGGCGCAGCGCCTCACTCACACTCTGTGCAAGCACGGGAAGTATCTCGTCGGCGGCCACCGCGCGGTCAACCGGGAAGTGGCCGGTCTCACGCACGGCCAACGGGATATCGGCATCAGGCACGTGCTCACGGATCATCGTTTGCGCCACGTCAAAGATCTCCTTGGCATTGCGGTAGTTGGTGTCCATATGGAAGGAGCGGCGTTCGGCGCGGCCGAACGCCTCATCCTGGGCACGGGAGGCCTGCGCCCTGTCTGGCCAGCTCGCCTGGGCGTGGTCACCGACAACCGTCCACGAGGCGGTGCGACCGCGCCGGCCGAGCATCCGCCACTGCATCGGCGACACATCTTGGGCTTCATCGACGAGCACGTGGGCATACTCGTCAGGCTCGCTGAGCCCGCCCGACATCAACCGGCGCAGCGGATCAGACCAGACGCGTTGGGCTTCCCCGGGCTGGCTGGGTCGCTCGGGCATTCCCTCAGAGGTCACAGCCGAGGCAGAGCGGTTGACT
>JBATUU010000351.1:0-12072 GCA_049671385.1 Ornithinimicrobium sp.
GCCCAGGTGCTTGCGCGGTATGAGGCAACTCGCGAAGAGGTCCGCGGCGCAGCGGTGAGGGCGTGCGCCAGGCCCGCGCTCAGCGGAGCTCGCGCGATCATGAAGCCTCTGGCCGGTCCAGATCCGCTCGTCGTCGCCGCCAGCGCCGATCAAGGGGTGGACCCTGCAACCCGCAACCGAGTCTTCGCTGGGTCCCTGCCCGAGGACGAAGGCCCACTCACCCTCGCCCAGTCGATCAACCGGGCGCTGCTCGATGGGGCGGCATCCGAGCCGGAAATGATCGTGTTCGGCGAGGATGTGGGCCGCAAGGGCGGGGTGTACGGGGTGACTCGGGGGCTGCAACGACGGCTGGGAAGGGCACGGGTATTCGACACGCTCCTCGACGAGCAGTCCATCCTCGGCATCGCGCTCGGTGCCTCCTTGGCGGGCTTGCTGCCGGTCCCGGAGATCCAATACCTGGCCTACCTGCACAACGCCGAGGACCAGCTGCGGGGCGAGGCGGCGACACTGCCGTTCTTCTCCAGCGGCCAGTTTCAGAATCCGATGGTGGTGCGGGTGGCCGGTTACGGATACCAGAAGGGGTTCGGTGGGCACTTTCACAATGACAATGCGCTCGGGGTGCTGCTCGACATACCCGGCCTGGTGATCGCATCGCCGTCTCGGCCGGATGACGCGGCCGTGATGATGCGCACTTGCTTCGCTGCTGCGCGCACTCATGCCTCGGTATGCGTATTCGTGGAGCCGATCGCGCTCTATCACTCACGTGACCTGTACGAATCGGGGGACGGGAAGTGGGCGAGCGCCTACCCCGCTCCAAGCGCGCGGTCCCGTGACGAGGCGGCGTCAGGTGCCTCGGTCGAGCCGCTGCTGGGTGCCACGCGGTGCTACGGCGACGGTGGTGACCTGACCATCCTGACCTTTGCCAACGGGGTGCCGATGTCGTTGCGGGTCGCCCGGCGGCTGGCGTCGACAGGGATCGCGGCGCGGGTGGTCGACCTGCGCTGGCTCCGGCCACTGCCGGTCACCGAGATGCTCGCTGCGGCCAAGGCCACCGGACGCGCGTTGATCGTCGATGAGACGCGCCGCAGTGGCGGGGTCTCCGAAGGCGTCGTGAGTGCCCTGGTGGACGCCGGGTTTGAGGGCCGGATCGCCAGGGTCACCAGCAAGGACAGTTTCATCCCACTCGGCGATGCCGCCCACGATGTGCTCTTGTCGCAGGCCGACATCGAACGCGCTGCTCGCGACATGGTGACGCGATAGCCGCCTACTGTTAGGCGCAAACGCTCTACTTGGCGCTGCCCCGCATCACTCCGGAAATAATCCAACGCTGGGCCAGAATGTAGACGATGACCATCGGCAGCAGCGCCATCAGGTAAGACGCGAAAGCGACCGCATAGTTGGTGTTGAACTGTCCCTGGAACACGTACTGCACCAACGGCAACGTCTGTTGCGATGGCTCGGACAAGATCACCAGCGGGAGCATGAAGTCGTTCCAGGCCCACATCGCGGTGAGTATGCCGACTGTGGCGTTCATCGGAGCCAGCAGCGGGAAGATGATCCTCCAAAACACAGTCCAGGCGCTGGCACCGTCGGTGCGAGCTTGCTCCTCGAGCTCGATCGGGATCGAGCGAATGAAGGCCACGTAGATAAAGATGTTCAGCGAGAGCCCGTAGACCGTATAGAGGATGATCAGACCGACTAAGTTGTCCAACCCGAGCAGCGCGGTCTGTCGGACCACCGGCAGCATGATGATCGGGAACGGCACGAAGAGCGCCGCGACGAAGTAGTAGTACAACAGGGTGAAGATCCGCGAGCGGTCCATATAGCGAGCGATCGCGTAGGCCACCATCGAATTGGTCAGCAACGTCAGAACAACTGCGCCGAAAGTCACAATGGCACTGTTCGTCAGGGCCTGGGGGAAGTTGGTCAACTCCCACGCCGTGCTGAAGTTGCCCCATTCCAGCGAGTTCGGCAGACCGAAGCCGGTGCCGCCAAGCTGGTCCGGGGTCTTGAAAGCCGTCACCACGGTGAAGTACAACGGCACCAACACCGACAGCGAGCAGAACGCGATGAAAAGAGTGGCTACCCAGTTCGTCTGCGACCCGAAACGGTATGACGTGGTCTGCGGTGTCGAGCCGTCGTCCTCCGAGGTCTCGGGTTGGGTGCCTTGTGTCTGTGTGGCCATCAGAACGACGCCTCCCGTCGTTGCAAGAATCTGAACTGAACCACGGACAGGACCACAATGACGATGAGGTAGATCACCGCATTGGCCGTCTGATAGGCATATTCCCCGCCCTGCAGGCCGCCGCGATAGATCAGCACTGAGATGGACTGGGTCGAGGTACCCGGTCCGCCGTCGGTGAGCGCAATGATGTGGTCGAACACCTGCAAGAAGTTCTTCAGCGAGAGCACCATGTTGATCGTGAAGAAGCCCGCGATCAGCGGGAAAGTGATGCGGAAGAACTGCTGCCTCGGACTGGCCCCGTCCAACGCGGCCGCCTCATACACCTCGCTGGGCACAGTCTGTAGTCCGGCGAGATAGAGGATGATGTTGAAGGCCGCGGATTGCCATACGGCCAGGATGACCACCCCGACCCAGGCCAGATCGGGGTTGGCCAGGATGGAGGTCGATAGGGCGTTCACCCCCATCCCTTCGGCGACAACCGGCAGCGAGTTGGCGAAAAGGTAGTTGAACACGTAGCCGACGATGAGGATGGCCAGCACGTGAGGCATGAAGAAGATGGCGCGAAAGGTCGTCTTGAGTTTGATGCGTGCGTTGAGGCCGACCGCGATGGCCAGGGCGATCACGTTGGTCAGCACGGTTGCGACAAACGCAAATAGGAAGGTGAACCGGTAGGCCCCGAAGACCTCGCTGTCGCGGAAAAGGTTTGCGTAGTTGGAGAACCCGACGAAACGATAATCGCCGTATCCCGCAAAATTGGTGAACGAGTAGTAGATACCGGTGAAGACCGGGATGGTGTGAAAGACGAAGAAGAGTACAAATGCGGGTACCACCATCCACCAGATGGCAGTGGGAATTCGGCGCTGGCGGCTAGGTCGGTGTGCCTCAGGCCTTTCCTCAACGGTGCGGGACTCGGCTGTGGTGTCTTGAGTGCTCACGACTGACCACCTTTGTCGAAGTCGACGGTGCGCCGGGCTACCTTGCGCCACTCCTCATCGAGTCCCGACAGGAATCCTTGCTCGTCACCGTCCAACGCGAAAGTCTGCACTTCGGCTTCGAGGTTGACCGCCGCCGGGATCTGATGATCGGCGTAGCCAGTCAATCGGCCATCCTCGAAGTACGGCACCACCCCCTCCAGGGCAGGGTCCTCGTTCTGCGGGGCGTCAGCCAACGGCGACAACGCACTCTGCGCCTCGGCATACTCACTGACCACCTCGGGGGAGAAAAGGAACTCTACGAACCGGCGCGCCTCGTCGGGATACTCAGTATCGGCGCCGACCGCGACCGCCACGTCGACCCCAGAGACCAGCACAGTGTCCTGCGGGTCATCGCTCACCGGCATCACGAACATCCCCAGCGGCGCTTCCTCGTTGATGTCGCGGATCGCAGGCAGTGTGTAAGAACCTTGGGCAAGCATGGCCGCTTCCCCTTGCGCAATAGCACGATTGCCATCCGTGTAGCTGCGGCTGTTCGCGTTGTCCTGTGTATAGGTCAGAAATTGTGCGAAGCGCTCCGCGATCGGCGCGAAGCCCTCCTCGAACGAGGCCTCGCTATCGGGTCCGACGTCTTCGCCTTCGGCTCGCATCTGCACCCAGAAGTCCTCTGGCTGCAGCGCGCCGGCGAGGTTGTTGAAGGTGGGCAGCAACGTCCACGGCTCGGCGAAGGTGCCGTAGAGCGGCACGACATCGGCCTCCTGAAGGGTAGTCACCACCTGTTCCAACTCACCCCACGTCTGCGGAGGCTCCACGTCGTGCTCGGCGAAGACCTCTGTGTTGTAGATGACGCCACTGGCGTTCGAAGCGAACGGCAACCCGTTAACCTGGTCCTCGCACGTTCCCAGGTCCTGGGCGACTTGCTGTACCTCGGGGTTGATGGACCCGGCTACCTCTAGGTCGGACAGGTCGGCGAAGACGCAGGCTTGCGCTAGGCGGCCGAAGTTTCCGTTGCCGTTAAGAGTCAGGACATCGGGTGTCTTGTCTTTGACCAACATGGTCCGAATAGCGGTATCTGCGTTCGGGACGTGGTTTTGCACGACCCGAATCTCCGGATTCTGCGACTCGAAGTCGGCGATGATCTCATCGAAAGCGCCAATTGCCTCGGGTTTGAACTGGAAGAAATCGAGGGTGACCTGGTTGTCCTTAGAGGAACTGCAGGCCGCCACAGGCAATACGGTCAAAGTGACGACCGCCATCGCTAGCCACGATGGTGCCCGCCCTGTCATTCTTGCCCGCCCCACGGAGCCAACCTCTCCTCATTGAGTGATTTCTTTCAAGGTACCGCTGAGTAGGCCTGCTGTCCTGACGACCGGTGAAGGCGCGATGAATTGGCTGGCCTCACTGTGAGCGTGACCCCCGCCCGAGGCGAAGGTGGAGGCGCTGGCTACCGTGGGTCGCTCATACCGACCAAAGGAGTTTTGCGTGTCCGACACTCAGCGAAGCCAACGATTCGCCGACGCCCTGCAGGCACTTGAGCAAGGCAACCAGGAGGACATGCTCGCGCAGTATGCCGACGGCGCAGAGTTGCAGCGCCCGGAGCGCAAGCACGGCCCAGGCCAGGAGGCCGACGCCCAAACTTTCTGGCAGCAGTACCTCGCCGAGTTCGACAACATCGCGACCGAGTTCACGCGCATCGCCGAGGTCGGCGACGAAGGCATCCTGGAATGGCGATCAACCGGGCGCCTAGCCGCTGGCCGTGACATCGACTACCAAGGCGTGTCGCTGTTGACCTTCGAGGGTGATGCGGTGAGTCGGTTCGCGACGTACTACGACACCGCCGCGTTCATCAATCCCATCGACTGACCGGCCACAGCAGCCGGGTTCACCCAGTCTGCAGCGTCTGGCCTGACTCTGGTTGTCGAAGTCGCCGGAGAACGAGCCGAGCTCATCCTTCTCCGCTCGCTGCCCGCGTCTGAAGTGTGACCGTAGCGGGGCGGTGGTGGTGGTTGTGGATAACTCGCAGGTATGTCACTGGGGCCACCTAGAGTAGACACATGTTCGAAGCGACAGCTCGTGCGACGCCCCTCGGTGTGGCCGGCTGGCGCTCGCCGGCTGAAGGGCTGCTCAGGCGTGTGGCTGAAGCGGATGATGCAGTATCGCTAGCGGCTGATGTGGCCGAAGCAGCGGCGCACGCCCTGTCGACGAGTGATGTGTCGACTGCGCTGGCTGAAGTCGATGGCATGCATGCCAGGGCTGAGCTGTTGACCGTCCGATTGGTCGCAGAGGGGCTCGGTCGCGGGTTGCATACCGAGAAGGGTCTATCGCCTCGAGACTGGGTCGCCCAGCGTTGTCCGTGGCTGGGTTCGCAGATGCTGGGCGACGTCGTCACGGTTGCTCACGCCACCCACGAGCCGATCCACGCCTCCGTCGTCGGATCTGTTTTCGCCATGGAACTGTCCGTGCGGCGAGCGGCGGCTGTGTTGCGGGCGTTAGGCCGGATCAAGCCAGTGATGGAGGGGGCGAAGTACGACCAGGCGATGACCTTGCTGATTGACACGGCAGCAGCGTCGAAGTTCACTGATCGCGACCTCAAAAGGGCGAGTGACTTCCTGATCTCGGTAGCGCTGCCGGAGAGGGATCACGAAGCCCAGGCTCAGGCCGCACGTGACATGCGGGGCGTGCATGAGTCCTCTCTGGCCGACGAATCGCTTGTGCGGTTCATCGTCACGTGCGACGCCGAAGGGGCCGCGGTGTTCCGTGCGGTGATGACTTCGCCTCTTGCCGCCCCACAGGGCTCGACTCTCGAGACATCGGCGATTGATGCCGGGGGGACTGGGCCGCATCCAGCCGTCGAAGGGGACGTCACGGACACGCGCAGCCCGACGCAGCGGCGCTATGACGCAATGATCGAGGTGTTCCGCCGTGGCTTGGCTGGGGGAGAGAACATGCCAACCACTCCCAAAGCCACCGTGCAGGTCACGATCAGCTGGGATGTTCTGCGTGCTGAGTTGGCAGGCACCGGCACGACCGTCACCGGGGACGTACTGTCGCCGGAAACAGTGCGTCGGATCGCTTGCGACGCCGATCTCGTGCCGATGATTCTCGGCACCGACAACGAAATCCTCGCTTTGGGACGAGCCAAGCGGCTCGTCACCCCAGGACAGCGTCGTTTCCTGGAGTACCGGGATAAGCACTGCTCATTTCCCGGGTGCTCGAGGCCCGCGCCGTGGTGCGATGCACATCACGTCGTTCACTGGTCACGGAACGGGCCTTCCAACGTCGAGAACTATGCCCTCTTGTGCGGACGACACCACACGCTGGTGCACGAGCGGGACCTTGAGGCCACTGTCACTGCATCGGGTGTGCGATGGCACCTCTGAATACCGCGCCTCAACCCGGCCTTCAACGGCCGGGACATCGCCGCGTCCTGAGTCGTGTGTGGGTGAGCGTTGGTCACTCCGGCGCAAACGCTGCATACGAGGCTTGGGCGCCATCGCGCGTCGCAGCCTGGGCAGCGACCTCTGCCGCCATCGTGGCAGCCTCGACCAACGAGGAGCCGGCAGCCATCGAGTGCGCGAGAGCACCGGTGAAGGCATCGCCGCAACCGGTGGTGTCGACCGCCTCCACTGAAGGCGAGTCGACCGAGGTCACCCGGTCCTGCCCAGAGGCTGTGCCGTCGAGCACCACGGCACCGTCGGCACCGAGGGTGACCACCGTTCGATCCACACCCATCGCGACGAGTCGATCAAGTGTCGAGGACCAATCATTGCCCGGATCGTCTTCGTCGATGACCAAGGCCGCCTCGGATTCGTTCACCAGCAGCACGTCCGTGTGCTCCAAGAGCTCGCCGGGCACCTCGGCATACGGCGAGAGATTGAAAACAACCTCGGCGCCGGCCTCGCGTGCGTGCGCCGCCGCCATCGCGACAGATGCGAGCGGCACTTCAAGGCATAGACACAGGATCGCTGCATCGGTGAAATCGATATCGCCGACCGACTCTTCGGTATGGCGACCGTTGGCCCCAGGCGAGACGATGATGGTGTTCTCTCCGTGGGAGTCCACCACGATCATGGCTGAACCCGTCGCATGGTCTGAGTCACGGATGACACCGGAGACGTCAACCCCAGCGCTCTCGGCCTTCTCCACGAGGAACTCGCCGTGGGCGTCATCACCGACCGCGCCGATCAAGCGCACCGACGACCCGAGCACGGCAGCCGCAGCCGCTTGGTTGGAGCTCTTTCCGCCGGGGGCAGTCACCAACTCCGAGCCGCCGAGCGTCTCCCCGGCCTCGGGGAAGCGCTCAACGCGCACCGTCAGGTCAGCATTCAGCGATCCGAACACCACGATCTGGTCAGTGCTCACGCTTCCACCTCACCGATCCGCTCCAATGCATCGACGATCAGGTCCCAGAATCGCTCGTGGTCCAGCGTTGTGGCCACGGATGTCATGCAGTCCTGCGGTGCTTCGGCACGGAAGTCGGTGACGGTCATCCCCGTGGTCAACGCGCCATTCAACTCAATGTCGACGGGCGCTCGGCGCACTTCTACGATCGACGGGTCGATGACATAAGCCACAGCGCAGGGGTCATGCACCGGCGGCGAGTCAAAGCCTTGGGTGTCTTTGTAGACCTCACCGAAGAACTCCAGCAGCTCAGCCAAGAACTGGGATGGGCCGGTCTTGACAGCCGCGACGCGTTCGGCGACATCAGGGGTTGCCAACGCCTGGTGGGTGAGGTCCAAACCGACCATCACGACCGGCCAGCCGGCGTTGAAGACGATGTGTGCGGCCTCCGGGTCGATGACAATGTTGAACTCGGCGACCGGGCTCCAGTTGCCGGTGTGATAGCCGCCGCCCATGAGCACCACTTCTTTGACCCGCTCTGCCAACGCTGGCTCTTTGCGGACCGCCATCGCGATGTTGGTCAGCCCGCCTGTCGGCACCAACGTCACCGTCTGCGGCTCACGGCTCATGACGGTCTCGATGATCAGGTCCACCGCATGCCGCGGGTCAAGCGGTCCTGTCGGCTCCGGCAAGTCGGGGCCATCCAGACCCGACTCCCCGTGGACCTCGGCGGCCACGGTCAAGGCGCGAATCAGCGGTCGGGTGCAACCAGCCGCTATCGGTATGCCGTCCATCCCCATCACTCGGGCCACTGATCGTGCGTTGTAGGTGACCTTGTCGAGCGTTTGATTGCCGACGACAGTGGTGATTGCGAGGAGCTCTATGTCCGGACTGCCGTGCGCCAACATCATGGCAAACACATCGTCGTGGCCTGGATCGCAATCCAAAATGATGCTTGTAGGCACAGTTTTTCCGATCGTCAGTGATCAGGTGCGAAGGACAATGCGCACTCTGTCACTGGCGCGCGAGGTCGGCAACATTCGACAGCTCAGTCGCTGTCCACACTCTCGCTGTTGGCCCACCGCTCGCCAGGATCGCCGCCCCAGGCGTCCCAAGCCACCCGCCCCGGCGAGGGAAAACCATCGCCTCCCTGCGTGAAACCCTCAGCGTCTTTGTCCGGGGCGTGCCGAGAGAAGTAGTTGCGCATCCGTTCGATCACGTCATCGCTGACGCTATCGCCGCCCGCCAACTGATGCGCCCGATGGTGTCCGGTATCGCTGAACCCCTTGCCAGCCTTGCCGTCCTCGATCCAACCGAGCGCACGCTTCGCCGCTTCCTGCACATCTTGTGGTGGCGTGTGGCCTGCCATCCGAACCTCCCGAGAATTGCGATCACCGGTCGATCGCCATTCTAGGAAGCCGCCATTTGAGGCGCGACGGCAGACCCACGTAGACTGGGTGCTTCGCGCCAAGCCTCTCTGAAGCGGGCAAGCGCACCCCTCATACCTGGTCTCGCGTCGCACCCATGTGCCGCGGTGACAGTCGCCAGCGTCGGCGAGTTCTTGCGGATGAGTCCCACCCTTGAGATGCACGGAGTCTTGATGTCCCCGAATGCCCCTGCCCAAACGCTCGACGACCCACCGCGCAGCGATGACGACTTCTCGGTCCGCGCGGCATTGCGTAACCCGGCGCGTTTGCGTACCGAGTTGCTCGCCGGTCTGGTCGTGGCACTCGCGCTCATCCCAGAGGCCATCTCCTTCTCGATCTTGGCGGGGGTGGACCCTGCAGTCGGTTTGTATGCCTCGTTCACGATGGCCGTGACGATCTCCATCGTGGGCGGTCGTCGAGCGATGATCTCGGCTGCGACCGGCGCGATCGCGCTCGTGGTCGCACCCGTGGCCAAGGAGTACGGGCTGGACTACCTGATCGCCACGGTGCTGCTCGCCGGATTGTTGCAGATCGTGCTCAGCGTCCTGGGTGTGGCGCGGCTGATGCGCTTTTTGCCGCGCAGCGTCATGGTCGGATTTGTCAACGCGCTGGCCATCCTGATCTTCACCGCCCAGATTCCGTACCTGATCGGTGTGCCGTGGCTGGTGTATCCGATGGTCGCCGCCGCGCTCTTCGTCCTGGTCGTGCTGCCCCGCCTGAGCACCGTCGTACCTGCGCCGCTGGTCGCCATTGTCGGTCTGACCGCGGTCACCGTCTTTCTGGCCATCGATGTGCCGAACGTCGGCGACCAGGGCGACCTGCCCGACTCTTTGCCGAGCTTCCTGATCCCGGACGTCCCGCTCACTGTGGAGACGCTGCAGATCATCGCGCCGTATGCCTTCGCCATGGCACTGGTTGGCCTGCTTGAGTCATTGATGACCGCCAAGCTCGTCGACGACGTCACCGACTCGCACTCCGACAAGTCCCGGGAAGCCTGGGGTCAGGGCGTCGCGAACATCGTGACCGGCTTCTTCGGCGGCATGGGCGGCTGCGCGATGATCGGCCAGACGATGATCAACGTCAAGGTCTCCGGCGCGCGCACCCGAATCTCCACGTTCAGCGCCGGCATCTTCCTGTTGGCCCTGGTTGTCGGCCTCGGCGATCTCGTCGGTGTCATCCCGATGGCCGCACTGGTCGCCGTGATGATCATGGTCTCGGTCGGCACGATGGACTGGCACAGTCTGCACCCGGCCACATTGCGCCGGATGCCGTTCAGTGCCACAGCGATCATGCTGACGACGGTGGGGGTCACGGTCTACACGCACAACTTGGCGTATGGCGTGATCCTCGGCGTCGTCGTCGCGATGATCTTCTTCGCCCGTCGCGTCTCTCATTTCACCGAGGTCGTCGACATCGCACATCCCGACGAAGACACCCGGGTCTATGCCGTCCGCGGTGTGCTGTTCTTTGCCTCGAGCAACGACCTGGTCTATCAGTTCGACTACGCCGGTGACCCCAAGAACATCGTCATCGACCTGAGTGACGCTCAGATCTTTGACTCCTCGACCGTGGCGGCATTCGACGCCATCGAGTTCAAGTACCACCAACGCGGCAAGTCGGTCGACATCGTGGGACTCAACGAAGCGAGCCAGGCGTGGCACGGCAAACTCACCGGACAACTGGGCGCACCCGAATAGCGGCTCGCTCTGTTCTGAGCCCCTGAGCGCCGCACTAGCGACCCTCGCTCCGCACTGCCCCTCCGCAGTGAGCGTCGCCCGTCCGCCGTGAGCACTGCCCCCGGACTCGATCACAGGCGCAGTCGGTGCTCGTGCAGCATCTCGTAGGCCGGCCGGCAGGCTTCTGCGACGGCGGCATCGTGGTCATCGAGCGCGATGTCGCGGGGTCGGGGCTCGGCGAACCCGGTGGAGGCGTGAACGGCGTCGTACCAGTGGGGAGCCCAGACGCCATCGCTGTCTCGTGGCCCCGGTGGCCAACTCAGCATGTCCGCGCTGAACTCGATGCCCAGCCAGTCACATACCCAACGCAAGTGCGCCTCCGGATCGCGCAAGAAGTCCGCCGCGTCGATGACGGGCACGTACTCCCCCGCCCGTTGCCATTCCTGCCAGAGACGTTCCTGTTGCGGTATGCCGATGTCGTCAGGTTCACACGACTCACGCGATTTTACATAGGAGGCCACCACCTCGGCCGGGTCGCGAAGCAACAGCACGTTGCCGAAGTCGCCCGTCCAGGACAGGTCGTCATCGGGGAGCATGTGATGGCTCATCTGCTTGGAGTAGGCCACCCCGCTGCCGTCGGTGTCCCCGCCAGCCATCGCCCGCAGTTCATCGACTACATCGGAGAAGGTAGTGGGCTGGGAGGCGATGACGTCTTCGCGGCCAGGGTGGTCCAGGCCGGTCCGATCCAGGTATGCCGCGTAGAACGGCTCATCGACAACCGCGGTGTCTTCCCGGTTCTCCCAGGCACGCATCATCGCGGTCGAGATGTTGCGCGGTCCGGACCACATCGCCACCCGCGTGACCCCGGCTGCGAGATGTTCGGCAGGCGGCACGATCGGGGTCATAGTGTGCCTCGGCGCGCGACATCGGCAGCAATGTGCTCGGCATACAGCTCCTGCAGTTGCTGCACCATCGGGCCACGGGTGCCGCTGCCGATTGTGCGGCCATCGACCTGTGTGACCGGCACGACCCCCGCGAAGGTGCCGGTGACGAATGCCTCGGAGGCGGAGTACACGTCGGTCAGTGAGAACGTTCGCTGCCGGGCGGTGATGCCGGCATCGGCACAGATGTCGAGCACGGCCTGTCGGGTGATGCCGTGCAAGCAATAACGGCCATCGGAGGTCCACACCTGCTGACCACTGCGGCCTTCCCGGCCAGAGGTCACGATGAAGAAGTGCGTGCTGTTGCAGGTCGCCACGAACCCGTCGGGGTCGAGCATCAACGCCTCGTCGGCGCCCGCGTTCGCTGCCTGGATGCAGGCCTGGATGTCGTTGAGTTTGCTGTGTGAGTTGATCCGCGGGTCCAGGGTGTCCGGGTGAGCGCGACGCACGTGAGTCGTGAACACTGTGATGCCGTGCTCGACGGTCTCGGGTAATGGCTCCTTGTGCTCGGCGATGATGACTACCGTTGCCGGCCCGGCACTCGCCCGAGGGTCTTGGTAGGGCGTGGAT
>JBATUU010000352.1:0-2093 GCA_049671385.1 Ornithinimicrobium sp.
GTGTCAGCGGCTCGGGCCCGCGCCGAGCTCGGATATGTCGACTTCCTCCGGGCTCGCTACGACCGTGCTGAGCACTGGCTGACCAGGGCCCTCCAGGACGCGGGTGAGGACCGGCTGTTGCACGCCAAGGTCGCCACCTATCTCGCCGCAGCCGCCAGCGACCGCGCCGATTACCCCCGCGCTATTGGGCTAGCGCGCGAAGCCGTGGAACTGTCGAGAGCAGCACACGATCCGCGGCGTGAAGCCTATGGACACTCGCTGCTCGGGCGCATCTGCCTGTTGCGCGGGGACCTGGAGGCGGCTTCCGCGTATCTCTACGAGGCGATGACTCTCGCCGAGAACGACCACTGGCTGGTGTTTCTCCCTTGGCCCCAGTCACTTCAAGGCGAGGTTGAGCTGGAGCGGGGACACATCGGAAGAGCCGATACCCTCCTTCGACAAGCCTTCGCTCGCGCGTGCCAGGTAGGCGACCCGTGCTGGGAGGCGGCCGCGGCACGGGGTCTGGGCCTCGTGGCTGAAGAACGGGGGAATACCGACCAGGCCTTCAGGACCCTCATTGAGGCCCGTCACCGGTGCACCCGGCTTGCTGACCCCTACGCCTGGCTGGAGGGGTACGTCCTTGACTCGCTTTGCACTCTCGCGATACGTCACAACCACCCCGAACGCGATCTATGGATCAACACCCTGCTGCGGCTCGCCGCACGCGGCGGGATGCGCGAACTGACCGCTCGCTCGCTGCTCCATGCGGCAGCAGCCGGGTCGGCGCGCGGCCCAGTGAGTCATGTGGCCCGAAACATCGACAACCCCTCGCTGCAGCGTCTGGTCGAGCACGCTAGCTCTCGACGGGACGAGAATATGCCCGCGCTCGCGCAGGCAAGAACGGGTAGTGGTGATCACCTACATAGTCACGGAAATTGAGCCACAGAAGACCCACTAGCAAGACCGACCGTTGCCGACTAGCCCTCTTTCTCCCGGTGGCACCGATCCGTGCCGGGAGGACAGCCGTCGTCGGGACTGCTTAAGGAGATAATCGAGCATGCTCGCGCTCGAGGAGATCTTCCCTCCGTTCGGATTGCTCATCGCTAGCGGTCCTGTCCAGTTGCGAGTTCTGCGCGATGATGACCTCCCTGAGCTTGTGGAACTGGTCCGAGGCGGGATCCACGCTCCTGAGCAGCCCATGCCTTTCCTTCACGCCTGGCATCAGGAGCCCTTCGGGGCGGGAACTCCCGCCGCGTTTCCAACAACCTCGCTAGCTTGGTGGTGGACGCAGCGCGCAACGTTCACATCAGAGGAATGGCGCCTGGCGCTCACCGTACGCCGCAACGGTCAGCTCGTAGGCATGCAGGACATGCACGCTCGAGACTTTGGGCAGACGCGTCACATCGACACGGGTTCCTGGCTCGGCCTAGCCCACCACGGACGAGGCACCGGGACCCTGATGCGTCAGCTCGTGGTGGGGTTCGCGTTCGATGAACTTGGTGCCTTGGAGTGCGAATCGGGCTACATCGTCGGCAACCACGCCTCGGCAGCCGTGAGCCGTAAGACCGGCTACGTCAGGAATGGCCGGCGCCGTATCGTGCAGCACACAACGAAGGGCAAGGTCGGGGTCAATGAGCAACGCGTGCTGGTCACGCCAAACACCTACAGGCGACCCGACGAGGAGGTGTCCATCAAAGGGGCCGAGGCATTGCGCGTTTTCTTGGCAATCAATCTCTGAGCATCCCAATGAGCCTGTACTGCTCTATGCAAGCAGCATCCACTTCGACCTACCTGGGGCCTGGGGAAACCATTTTCCCGCTAAAGAATTCGAGGCGTCCCGACAAGAGGAACAATCATCGGGGCAGATTGACAGCGCTTATGCAAGATGACTACGTGTCCCACGCTTGTCTGTAGGGAACCCCCCTACGGACTTCCTTGTGTGGCGAGGCGTTACGCACTTACTCCTCTAGGACGTGGGCAATGAAGTCCGCCTTGCCCGCCGTGTAAGCCTCCCGGTCGTTAACGTGTTGCGCTGCCAGACGCTGCTTGAGCGCGGCGTATCGCTGGACGAGATGAGGATTGGCTCGCAGCGCTTCACGAAAGACCAGTTGCTG
>JBATUU010000353.1:0-16542 GCA_049671385.1 Ornithinimicrobium sp.
GCTTTGATCCAGGAGATGGTGCGTTTTGCTGATGCAGCGGATGTGCGCTCGAGCATTGTCTTCCTGCCGAACTACGACATCGCCATGGCACAGCGGCTCTATCCGGGATGTGATGTCTGGCTGAACAACCCGCTGCGACCGTTCGAGGCCTGCGGCACGTCGGGAATGAAGGCTGCGCTGAACGGCGCGCTGAACCTGTCGATCATGGATGGGTGGTGGGACGAGTGGTTTGATGGACGCAACGGCTGGGCCATCCCCACCGCCGACGGCGTGGACGACCCCGACCGCCGCGACGATCTGGAAGCCGCCGCGCTCTATGACCTCCTGGAGCAATCGGTGGTGCCGACCTTCTATGAGCGCGGGGAGGATGGCGTGCCACATCGCTGGATGGACATGATCATGCACACGTTGAGCACCCTGGGTCCAAAGGTGCTGGCCGACCGGATGGTTTCGGACTACACGCTCCGGTTGTATGTTCCCGCGGCGCACGCGGGGTGGGACGTACAGGCCGATGACTACCAGGGTGCGAGGGAGTTGGCCTCCTACGTCGATTCTGTCGCTGCCGCCTGGCCGGGCGTCCACGTCGACCACGTCGACTCTGCTGGGATCTCCGATACTCCTCAGGTCGGGGACGAGGTCGAAGTGCAGGCATGGGTCAGTCTCGGCGGGCTCGAGCCCTCCCAGGTGCTGGTGCAGATGGTGCTAGGCCGGGCGAGTCGCAGTGACGAGCTGTCCGACGTGCACACGCAACCGCTGGACGTGGCCGAGTCATACGAGGGAGGTAGGCACAAGTTCACCGCTACGGTGAAACTGACCCAGACAGGGCCGCTTGGATGGACCGTGCGCGTGTTGCCGGCCCACGACCGGCTCACTCACATCGCCGAGCTCGGCCTGGTCACCACCGCCTGAGCTGTCCGCCGAGTGACGAATGCGTCCTCGAGTAGCTGACTCAGCCTGCTGCTCGAGGGCGTGCCCGTCGGCGATCCCTGGGTTACGGGTTAGCGGTCCGATCAGGGGGTGAGCCGGGATGAGCGGCTGAGCGCAGGATGAGGCGTGCTTCGTCGCTGACTGCCTCGGCTGCTGCAGGCGCCTGCACCATCACGCCGTCTGCGCTCCCGTCGAAAACCACCAACACGGGTTCATCGGGGGAGCCGTCGTGCTCGGTGTCGAACAGGGCCTGGACCACGCGGCGATGGGGGTCGACCCACTGCTCTTCGTGCATGACCTCGCCGTGCTCGTCGAACCAGCGAATACGGACCCGACCGGGCACCGGGTCGAAGGTGGGGAAACGCGAGGGCCGCAACACCGCATGCCGTTGCCGCAGGGCAACCATCGCTCGCACGTCGGTCAGAACTTCGAGTTGCCAGGGCGCTAGATCCCAGGACACCCACCCCAATTCATTGTCCTGGCAGTAGGCGTTGTTGTTGCCGCTCTGGCTGCGTCCGAATTCATCCCCGGCGGTCAGCATCGGCACTCCCGCGGCACACAACAGCGTGGCCAGCGAGGCTCGGATGGTGCGACCGCGGGCTCCGAGCACTGCGTCGTCGTCAGTCTCACCCTCGACGCCGTGGTTCCACGAGCGGTTGTCGCCGTGGCCGTCGCGGTTGTCCTCGCCGTTGGCTTCGTTGTGCCTGTGCTCGTATGCCGTCAAGTCAGCCAGGGTGAACCCATCGTGGGCGGTCACCAGGTTGACCGAGGCGATCGGGCCACGGTCGTCCTCATCGAAGAGATCCCTCGAGCCTGCGACTCGAGTGGCGAGATCGCGCACACCGGTGCCCCCCGCGCCGTGCTGAGCTCGCTCGACGTCGGGGCCCCAAAAGGTCCGGATCGTGTCTCGGAAGGCGTCATTCCACTCGGCCAGTGGGGGTGGGAACTGGCCGGTCTGCCAGCCGTGGACACCGAGATCCCATGGCTCAGCAATCAACTTCACCCCTGAGAGCACCGGGTCAGTACGTAGCGCTACCAGCAGGGCGTGATCGTGGCGGACACTATGCGCCCGGCCCCGGGCTAGTGCCGGAGCGAGGTCGAATCGAAACCCGTCGACGTGGAAGTCCTGCACCCAGTGACGCAACGAATCCAACACCATGCGTGTCACCCTTGGGTTGCTGGTGTCGATCGTGTTGCCGCACCCGGTGACGTCGATATCCCGCCCCTGGTCATCGAGGCGGTAGTAGCTGCGATTGTCCAGACCCCGCCAACTCAACGTTGCCCCTTCTGAAGCGGACTGCTCGCACGTGTGGTTGTAGACCACGTCGAGGATCACCTCGATCCCTGCCGCATGCAGCGCCTTGATCGCGCCTTTGACCTCCTCGACCACCCCGGCAGGGTCGGATGCCGCGGCATAGGCGGCGTGCGGCGCAAAGAAGTTGAGCGTGTTGTACCCCCAGTAGTTCGTCCACTCGCGTCGCTGCAAATGCGGCTCGTGAGTGAAGGCGTGGATCGGCAGCAACTCCAACGCAGTGACCCCGAGCCCGTTCAAGTGATCGATGATCGCCGGGTGCCCCAGTGCGGCATACGTGCCGCGTATCTCACGTGGGACATCAGGGTGCTGCATCGTGAGACCTTTGACGTGCGCCTCATAGATCACGGTGCGGCTCCACGGGGTGGCTGGGCAGGTATCGCCCGCCCAGTCGAATCCGTCACCGAGCGCGACGCTGCGCGGGGTGTATGTCGCACTGTCGCGGTCATCCAGCACGGTGCCTTCGCGCTCGGGCCGCCACTGGTCATCGACGCGATGTCCGTATATGTGCGGACCCCACGTGACTTCACCCTCGATCGAGCGGGCGTACGGGTCGACCAACAACTTGGCCGGGTTGTGACGATGGCCCTCACGAGGTGACCACGGGCCATGCGCCCGGAACCCATAGCGCTGGCCAGCCTGCATTCCGTCGATGAAGTCCCACCAGATGCCGTGCCGATTCTGGGTCAATGGGATTCGCTGCTCGTGCTCGCCGTCTGGACGCTGATCGAAGAGGCACAGTTCGACCCGATCAGCGTGAGCAGCCATCACCGCCACGTGAGCACCGTCGCCGGTGAGACTGACACCGAGCGGTGGGGGAGTCTCCGGAGAGCGCGACGAATCGCGTGAAAGTGCAGGCATGGCGGCAACCCTAGGTCGCGCGCGTGCCGAGTCGGTACGTTGGGTGCATGAGTGACCCCACATCCCTGCCGAATTTCCCCCCGACCGCCGATGTCCGTCCGCTGCGCGGACGCGTGCTGGACGCGCTTCAAGACTTGAAGTTCGAGCCCGATCTGGACACCGAGGGCGACGTCGCCTTTACCGCTGCTGAGCACAAGCTCTTTGTGCGCTGCATGAACAACGACAAGTTCGACATCATGCGCACGTTCGGACAGTGGAAGATTGCCGACCGTATCCCGCAGGACATGCAGACCCGGCTCAATGCCTGCAACGACGTCACGCTCGGGATGAACCTCATCAAAGCGGGTATCGCCGGAGGCAATCTGATCTTGACTGTGGAGCAGGTGATCGCCAAAAAGGAGAACCCCAAGGCCAAACTGTCCATCAGCGTGGGTCTGTTGGTGCAAGCCGTCGCCCTGTGGCACAAGAACGTCATCGTGAAGTCAGGCGGGACCTTGAGCGCCGGCGAGGTGGGCGAGGGCGTCGAGGTACCCGAGCCGCAGCCCTGGTTGTCCGAGGCCGCCCTGCCGCCCGAGGCTCAAACCGGCGGCGAAGAGGTCGAGGACCAGGGGGACAAGGATGTCTGAGCAGTATGTGAGTTGGGGGCTCAGCGACGGCATAGCCACACTCACGATCAATCGGCCGCCGATGAACCCACTCTCGATCGAGGTGCAAGACCAGATCGGCGCAGCCGCTGTGCAGATCTCGCAGGCCGATGGGGTTGCAGCCGTGGTGGTCTATGGCGGCGAGAAGGTATTCGCGGCCGGTGCCGACATCAAAGAGATGCAGGCAATGACCTATCCCGAGATGGTGGACCGGGCCGGTGTGATCCAGGACTGCTTCAAAGCGGTGGCCCGCATTCCGGCGCCTACGATCGCAGCCATCACCGGGTATGCCCTGGGCGCCGGATGCGAGTTGGCTCTCTGCTGTGACTTTCGGGTCGCGGCCTCCGACGCCAAGCTGGGGCAGCCTGAGATCTTGCTCGGCGTGATCCCAGGAGCAGGCGGCTCGCAGCGCCTGCCACGCCTCGTGGGGACCTCCCGGGCGAAGGACCTCATCTTTACCGGTCGCATGGTCGATGCGGACGAAGCCCTCTCGATCGGTCTCCTCGACGAGGTGGTCGAGCCAGAGCAGGTCTACAAGGCAGCCCTGACTCGAGCGCGCCGGTTCGTGGGCGGACCCTTCTACGCGCTGCGTGCGGCCAAGGAGGCTATCGACCGAGGTATCGAGACCGACCTCGACACCGGTTTGGCGATCGAAGCCATGCAGTTCGCCGGGGTGTTCTCCACTCAGGACCGAGAGATCGGCATGACCTCTTTCGTTGAGCATGGGCCGGGCAAGGCTGAGTTCGAGGGTCGCTGACCTGGCTGCCAGGTTGCTACCGACCTCGCGGCAAGTGCGAAGATGAGATACGGCACCTGCGCCGAAAGAGAGGTCTGGTCATGAAGATCGTCGTGTGCGTGAAATACGTCCCGGATGCACAGTCTGAGCGAGGGTTCTCAGGCGACAACACGGCCGAGCGCGCCAGCGTGGATGGGTTGCTCTCCGAGCTCGACGAGTATGCAGTCGAGGAGGGGCTCAGCCTTGCCGACGACCATGACGGGGAAGTCATCGTGCTCACGATGGGCCCCGATGAAGCCGCCACCGCGATCAAGAAATCGCTCCAGATGGGCGCCCATGCTGGGGTGCACATCAATGATGCAGTGATCGCCGGCTCGGACGCGCCAGCCACGTCGTTGATCTTGGCCAAGGCCATCGAGAAGATCGGCCAGGACGGAGCAGTCGACCTGGTGTTGACTGGGTTGGCCTCCACCGACGGCGTCATGAGTGTGGTGCCCGCGATGATGGCCGAGCGACTTGGCCTGCCACAAGTGACCTTTGCATCCGAGCTCAGCATTGCTGAGGGTACGGTCACCATCCGGCGCGACGGCGATGCGGCCAGCGAGACGATCGTGGCCCTCTTGCCCGCTGTGGTCTCAGTCACCGACCAGATCAACGACCCGCGCTATCCCTCGTTCAAGGGCATCATGGCGGCCAAGAAGAAGCCGGTCGAGCAGTGGTCGTTGGCCGACATCGGAGTTGAGCCCGAAGATGTCGGACTGGCAGCCGCCTGGACCACGGTGGTCTCGATCACCAGGCGTCCGCCCCGGGCCCAAGGCGAGATCGTCACCGACGAGGGCCAGGGTGGGCAGGCGCTCGCCGAGTTCTTGACCACGCGCAAGTTCGCCTGAGACACGGCCTACCTCAAAAAGGAGCGAAGCGATGAGCGAAGTACTCGTCCTGGTGGATCACGATGCCGGAGCAGTGCGCAAAACCACGACCGAGATGCTGACTGCGGCGCGAGAGTTGGGTGAGCCATCGGCGGTCTTCCTCGGCGAAGGCTTTGACGAGGCCCGTGGAGCACTGGCTGAGCACGGCGCAGTGAAGGCCTATCTCGTCCCAGCTGAAGGAGTCAGCGACTACCTCGTTGCTCCGACTGCTGAGGTGCTCGCTGAGTTGATGCAGCAGACCAGCCCGGTTGCAGTCTTGATCGCCTCGTCATCGGTCGGCAAAGAGATCGCCGGACGACTGGCCATCAAGAGCGAGTCGGGACTGATCACCGACGCCGTGGCGATCCGCTCCGGCGAGGGCGGCACCGTGGAGACCACGCAGTCGGTGTTCGCCGGCAATTATGAGGTCGTTGCCCGCGTCACCACCGGAGTGCCGATCATCACGGTCAAGCCGAACTCGATAGTCATCAGCCTGGCACCAGCCGAGCTGGTGGAGGAGTCGTTCACAGTCACCATCTCCGAAGCCGCGAAGGCCTCGGAGATCACGGCCACCGCGGCAAAGGAGGCCAGCGGTCGACCTGGGTTGAATGAGGCATCGATCGTGGTTTCCGGTGGGCGCGGGACCGCAGGCGACTTCGGCCCGGTCGAGGAGTTCGCCGATCACCTCGGCGCAGCGGTGGGCGCTTCGCGGGCGGCCGTGGATGCCGGATGGTATCCGCACTCCTCGCAGGTGGGTCAGACCGGTACTTCGGTGTCACCGCAGTTGTATGTCGCGGCCGGGATCTCAGGGGCGATCCAGCACCGGGCGGGGATGCAGACATCCAAGACGATCGTGGCCATCAACAAGGACGAGGAGGCGCCGATCTTCGACATGGTCGACTTCGGCGTGGTGGGCGATCTGTTCAGCGTGCTGCCCCAGGCCGGCGAGTCGCTTGGAGGCAGCGACAGCGACTAAGACACAGGGCTGACGTGGGTCTGGTGTGGCCGAAGGATTCCGCTGGGGACTCATCACCGTGGGAGCCGTAAACTTATGCGTTGTGACTGTCTACCTTGACCATGCGGCGACCACTCCGGTCCTGCCCGAGGTCATCGACATCGTTGCTGCAACGATGCGCGACGTCGGTAACGCCAGTTCACTGCATACCGCTGGACGGTCGGCACGGCGGGTGGTTGAAGAGTCCCGCGAGTCGATCGCCGAGGACTTGGGCGTGCGTCCCTCGGAGGTCGTCTTCACCTCCGGCGGCACCGAGTCCGACAACATGGCGGTCAAGGGCACCCTCTGGCAGCAGGCCGCTGCGGACCCTGCTCGACGCCGGCTGCTGATCAGTGCGATAGAACACCACGCGGTGCTCGACCCCGTCGAATACCTCGTGCAGACCGGACAGGCCGACGTGACCTGGCTACGTCCGGACAGCGATGGCGTGATCCAACCGGCGACGCTGCATCAGGCGCTCACCGAGCACGGTGACACTGCCGCCGTCGTGTCGGTGATGTGGGCAAACAACGAGACCGGGGTCGTCCAGCCGGTCTGTGAGTTGGCGACCATGGCGCGTGCGGCGGGGGTCCCGCTGCACACCGACGCCGTGCAAGCGGTGGGCCACGTGCCGCTGGACCTCGGGTCGTGCCGAGCAGACCTGATCACGATGACCGGGCACAAGCTGGGCGGACCGCTGGGCGTAGGCGTCCTGATCGCTGGTCGAGACCAAACACCGGTCCCGCTGACCCACGGCGGCGGGCAGGAGCGCCAACTACGCAGCGGCACCTTGGATGTGCCTGGTATCTCCGGTTTGGCGGTGGCAGTGCGCGTCGCCGTGGCAGATCAAGCGGCAGAGTCGAAGCGTCTGGGCGCTCTGCGCGACATGCTGATCGAAGGCGCCATGAGCATCGACCCGTCGATCACGGTCAACGGTGCATGGTCCCCGGGCGATGTCACGAGCCGGTTGCCCGGCAACGCGCACCTGCGCGTACCCGACTGCGACGGCGACTCGCTCTTGTACCTCCTCGACGCTGCAGGCGTTCAGTGCTCCACCGGATCGGCGTGCCAGGCCGGCGTCCCACAGCCCAGTCACGTGCTGCTGGCCATGGGTTTGACCGAGGCTCAGGCGCGCGGAGCGCTGCGTTTGAGCCTGGGACACACCTCGACGCAGGCTGATGTTGAGGCTTTCCTCGGTGCGTTGCCATCGGCGATCGACCGTGCTCGACGAGCCCGGCTAGCCACGGATCGAGCCAGCTGATGCGCGTCGTTGCCGCGATGAGCGGAGGCGTCGACTCCGCCGTGGCCGCCTCTCGTATGCTGGAGGCGGGGCACGACGTAGTGGGAGTTCACCTAGCCCTGTCGCAATCGGCTGCAACCTTGCGCGAGAGCGCACGGGGCTGTTGCACCATCGAGGATGCAGGGGATGCTCGACGGGTCGCCGATCGGCTCGGCATCCCGTTCTACGTCTGGGACATGGCGCAGCGGTTTGCCGATGACGTCGTCGCAGATTTCATTGCCGAGTACGAAGCAGGGCGCACACCCAACCCATGCCTGCGATGCAACGAGAAGATCAAGTTCGCGGCGTTGCTGGACAAAGCACTGGCGCTCGGCTTCGATGCCGTGGCTACCGGTCACTATGCGCAGATCGTGCAGGTGAGCGACTCGACTGCTCCCGGGGGTGTGCGCCGTGAGTTGCATCGGGGCGTCGATATGGCCAAAGACCAGTCCTACGTACTCGGTGTGTTGGATGCGGATCAGCTAGCCCGGGCGTTCTTCCCGCTCGGTGATACCACCAAGCCGGATATCCGCGCCGAGGCTGCTGCGCGCGGCTTCTCGATCGCGAAGAAGCCGGACAGTCATGACATCTGCTTCATCCCCGACGGTGACACTCGCGGTTGGCTGACCAAGCGGCTGGGCGCGCAACCTGGGCCCATCGTCGACACCGATGGGACGCCATTGGGGGAGCATCAGGGGGCCTACGCATACACGGTCGGTCAACGCAGGGGACTGGGGTTGACCGTTCCGGCGGCCGATGGCCAGCCGCGCTACGTGACATCAACCCAGACTTCGACCAACACCGTGGTCGTCGGCACGCACGAACTGCTGGGTGTCGATCACATCACCGGTGATCATGCTCGGTGGTGTGGACCGGCCCCAGACGGTGTGGTCGAGGTCGGCGCACAGATTCGAGCGCACGGCCAGGAGTATCCGGCGACGGCTTGGGCGCAGGGCGAGCACGTGCAGGTCCGGCTGAATGAGCGGATTCGTGGTGTGGCGCCTGGTCAGTCGGTCGTGCTGTACGACGGCACGCGCGTCGTCGGATCAGCCACCATCTCGCAGGCCGGACGCTGAGGTTGCGGTTGGTTCGCGCCTGTGTGCGGCGAGGAGGGGAAATGCTCGCGAACGGGCCCGCTCCAGCCAACCTCGCGAGCATTTCGCGGCCTCGCGAACATCGCGGGTGCTCAGTCCTGCGGACGTGCCGCCGCTGACTCGGGTGTGACGTACACACCTGGCTCCGGACGCTGCACAAAGCCGAAGTCGACGAGGTAGCGACGCAAGACGGCGACGTCATCGTGGATCGGTCGCAGCGCGGCATTCATCTCCACCTCTGTGAGGCGCGCGCCGGCCGGCAACTGGGTCACCAACCACTCCAGCACCGCGATCTTGCGGTGCTGTTTGCGCGGCAACTGGATCAGCCCGCCGTCGCGGTCGAAGAACGGAGCCAGGTCAGCTGATGGTGGGGAGAACACGCTCTTCAGTATGCCTCCGTGCATGTACGACCTCGTGGCGATGCGACATACAGACGGCAGGGATGTCTCGCTGTCTGGAGTCCGGGGTAAGGACGTCCCCGAACGGCGGACCCTGTTGCGCGCGCGCCGCTGATCGACTCCACGCGCACGGTTGGGTTGGTGGAGCCCCATACTGAACCGGTGGTGAACGAGCAATGGTGAGGGTCAGCGGCATCGGATCATGGCCGGGCACTGATGTGCGCGCCGCCCTGCAGGCCGTGCTTGGCGATCTGGCCGAGCTCAGCGCCGAGGGCGCTTCTGGAATGCCGTACTTGCCCGAACTGCCAGCGCGGGGCCCCGGCAGTGACATGATCGGTCGCACCGCACACCTGCTCCGCGACATGCCCGTTGACCTGCAACCCCAGGGATGGCGGCTGGTGGACCGTCCGGGCCTGGATGCCTCCCGCACCGCGGCGCTGTGGCGGGAGGACCTGGATGAGCTGGCCGAGATCTTCGATGGGTATGAGGGCGATTTCAAGGTCCAAGTGGTTGGCCCGTGGACGCTGGCGAGCCAGGTATGGCTCCCGTTCGGTGATCGGGTGCTCAGCGACCAGGGGGCGATGCGCGACCTGTTTGCATCCTTGGCGGCGGGGCTGACCGAACACCTGCGTCACATCGCCCGTGTGTTGCCGCGGGCCAGGCTGATCGTTCAGATCGACGAGCCGTCGCTGCCGACGATCTTGGCGGGGCGGGTGCCCTCGGCATCGGGATATCGCCGGTTGCCTGCGCCTGCTGCCGACGACGCCGCGTCCGTCATGCAGGCCGTGATCGGCGCGGCGACGGCTCAAGATGTTGAGACGGTCCTGCACTGTTGTGCGCGGCGACCGCCATTGCGGGTGATGCGTGAAGCCGCTCCGGGCGGCATCTCGATCGACACCACCGGTCTCGACATCCGGCGGTGGGAGGGCATTGCCGTCGCCGTCGAGTCCGGCATACGACTGTGGGCGGGAGCGCTGGCGACCGATGTGAACCCAGCGGGCTACCGCCCTTCGCACGAGGAGTTGGTGCGGCGTTGGCGGGAGGTGGGGCTGCCGATGGCTGACCTCGCTCATCTGAGCATCACTCCTGCGTGCGGGATGGCTGGACTCAGTCCGCAGGACGCTCGCGACCTCAGCGGGGCGACGGTGCGACTCGGGCGCGATCTGGCTGAATCCGCCGCGGAATGACGGGTTCCCGGGTGGGGCTTGCGGCACAAAGGGCGGTAGGCCCGCTGCTGCCGTGGCAGGCCAAGTTCGTGGCACTCGCAGTGATCTGGGGGTCGAGCTACCTGCTGATGAAGGTCGGCCTGCAGGCCATGGACGGAGTCCAGGTTGCAGCATTGCGCCTTCTGTGCGCCGCGTCTGTCCTGGTGCCGTTGTTGCTGCTCTCCGGTGGCACGTTGCCCCGAGGATGGGCGGCATGGAGGCACATCACCGTCAGCAGCGTGCTGCTGTGTTCGCTGCCGTGGACGCTCTTTGCAGTCGGCGAGGAACGCGTGACCTCATCGATCACCGGCATTGCCAACGCGACCACGCCGATTGCGGCGGTGTTGTTCGGCATGGTGATGCTGCGCGGCGAGCCGGTCGGTCGTCGAAGGTTGGCAGGGGTTGGCCTCGGGTTCTTCGGGGTGGTGCTGATCGCGCAGCCCTGGGCACTGGCCGAGCGCCCCGATCCCGCCGGGATGGCGATGGTGCTGATCGCGTCGGCTAGTTATGGCCTGGGGTGGACCTATGTGCGGCGCTACATGAACGGCATCGATGCTGGTGGCTTGGCCTTGCCGACAGCTCAGATTGTGCTGGCGACCGCGCAGATGCCGGTGCTGCTCCTGCTCTGGTGGATCGTGGCGGGCGAAGCTCATGCCACACCCGTGTCACTGCATACGACCGAGTCGGCGCTGATCCCAGTGGTCGCGGTGATCTTTCTCGGCATCGTTGGCACGGGCCTCGGGCAAGCGATGCAGTACGACGTAGTGCGTGCCGCCGGCGCAACGGTGGCCTCGAGCGTGGCCTTCGTGATCCCGGCGGTGGCGGTGCTGCTGGGGTTTGTCGTGCTGGGGGAGACGGTCGCCCCGATCGCCTTGGTAGGCGGAGTCTTGATCCTGTGCGCCGCTCGCCTGGTCACCCGCACGCCCGTCGCACGGTAGGGCCTGTCGGGGGCATGAGCAAGAATGAGCAGGTGAGCGGAACGGGTGAGGAAGCGCCGAGTGTGACTGACGCAGCCGGCGACGTACCGGCCGATGTCAGGCACCGGTGGGCCGAGCTAGCTGAGGAGATCCGGGGGCACCAGTTCGCCTACTACATGCGTGCTGCACCCACTATTTCCGATGGCGAATTCGATCTGATGCTGCGCTCCCTGGAGCAACTGGAGGAGGAACACCCGAGCCTGCGCTCGCCGGAGAGCCCTACTCAGAACGTCGGCGGCACCTTCTCCACCGAGTTCACGGCAGTCGATCACCGAGAGCGGATGCTCAGCTTGGACAACGCGTTCGACGCCGAGGAGATGCAGGCGTGGGCCGATCGGGTCGAGCGGGATGCAGGGGGCGCGGAGGTGAACTATCTCTGTGAGCTCAAGATCGATGGGTTGGCGATCAATCTGCTGTATGAGGATGGCCGCTTGGTGCGCGCTCTGACCCGTGGTGATGGTCGGACGGGGGAGGACGTGACCCACAATGTGCGCACGATTGCGGGAGTGCCGCACCGGCTGAGGTTCCCCGAGGAGCAGACCGGGCAAGATATGCCGATCCCGGAGGTAGTCGAGGTGCGTGGAGAGGTGTTCTTTCCCCCAGAGGCCTTCGCGGCGTTGAATGCTTCACTGGTCGAGGCAGGTAAGGCGCCGTTTGCCAACCCGCGCAACTCGGCCGCCGGGTCGCTGCGCCAGAAGGACCCGCGGGTCACTGCCTCGCGGGGGCTGCAGATGCTGGTGCACGGGATCGGAGCTCGCACCGGCTTCGAGATCGACCGGCAAAGCCAGGCGTATGAGGTGTTGGGCGCCTGGGGTCTGCCGATGTCGGCGCGAGCGAAGGTCGTGCCAGACATGGCCGCGGTGACCGAGTTCATCGACTATTACCGAGCACACCGACACGACGATGATCTGGAGCACGAGCTCGACGGCATCGTCGTCAAGGTCGACGAAGTGCCGGTCCAGCGTGCCCTGGGCTCGACTTCACGAGCGCCTCGGTGGGCGATTGCGTTCAAGTACCCACCGGAGGAAGTCACCACGAAGCTCCTCGACATCCGGGTGAACGTGGGCCGGACCGGTCGAGTGACACCGTATGGAGTGATGGAGCCGGTGCTGGTGGCCGGGTCAACCGTCGAGATGGCGACGCTGCACAACGCCACCGAGGTCGTGCGCAAAGGCGTGCTCATCGGCGACACGGTCGTGCTGCGCAAGGCGGGCGACGTCATACCGGAGATTCTCGGGCCCGTCGCGGATGATCGAGATGGCAGTGAACAGCCATTCGTGATGCCCACCCACTGTCCGAGTTGCGGCACCGAACTGCGCCCCGAGCGAGAGGGCGACAAGGACATTCGCTGCCCGAATGCTCGGACCTGTCCCTCTCAACTGCAGGAGCGACTGTTCTCCCTGGCCGGCCGCGGCGCCTTCGATATCGAGGCGCTCGGGTGGGAGGGGGTCCAAGCCCTGCTGGATAGCAAGGTCCTTACCGACGAGTCTGGCCTCTTTGCCGTGACCAGCGCGGACATCAAGAGGATCCCGCTCTACACACGCTTGGCCAAGAAGAGTGATGACCCGGACGACGTGATTGCCGGTCGAGTGCTTTCGGCCGTTGGTCACAAGCTCATAGACAATCTGGGCGAGGCAAAGGCGCAACCCCTGTGGCGCGTTCTCGTGGCGCTATCGATCCGGCACGTTGGTCCCACCGCGGCTCGGGCGCTCGCGACCGAGTTCGGTTCCATTGAGTCAATCCGAGCAGCAACGGTTGAGGAGTTGTCTGCAACCGATGGCGTGGGCGCGGTCATCGCCGAGGCAGTGCTCGCGTGGTTCGAGGTTGACTGGCATCTGGCCATCGTGGAGCAGTGGGCTGCGGCCGGGGTGCGAATGGCCGATGAGCGAGATGAGTCGATTGAGCGCACCTTGGAAGGCAAGACCGTTGTCGTGACCGGCTCGTTGGAGGGGTTGAGTCGGGATGAGTCCAAGGAGGCGATCATCAGTCGGGGTGGCAAGGCCGCCGGTTCGGTCTCTCAGAAGACCGACTTCGTGGTGGTCGGAGCCAATGCCGGGACGAAAGCCGCCAAGGCCGAGGAATTGGGCATCCCGGTGCTTGACGAGCGAGGTTTCATGGAATTGTTGGCCACCGGAGCCGCCGCCACGGATCAAGACACGGAGTAGGCGGCTGTCGGGAGCGCCGAAAAATCAAGCGCGGATGGTGACCGGCGTGCCGAGCGGGACGCCGATCGTGTCCACCAGGGCGGTGATCTCGGCGTTGGGGAGTCGAATGCAGCCTGAGCTGACATCGCTGCCGACCAAGTCCGGCTCATTGGTGCCGTGGATCCCGATCACACCTTCCCCGCCTTTGAAGTCCATCAGCACGTCCGAGTAGCCGGACAGCCCGTAGGCATACGGTCCATACAGCCCGTCGGGCTCCGGCGGTTGCAGCAACTCGGTGATGAAGTAGTCACCACCGGGAGTCGGACGGTCGGCGCGGCCAACGCCGATCGGACTGCGCAGCACTTCTTGCCCACCGTTGATCACAACGATCTCATGGCCAGCGAGGTCGACATCGATGCTGAAGTTGTGCCCACTCAGCGACACCTCGGAAGAACGTACCCAACCGGTGCTGCCATTGGGTCTGATCGGCAGTTGCACATGCGTCCAGGCGGCGCCGACATCCAAGGCAAGCAGCACGAGTTGGCCGGTGACACGTTCGGAGCGGTCCAGCACCTGCTCAGGGGAGCCAGGCTGGCCCAGGATGTCTGGATCATCGGGAGCGGTGAATACAGACAGTTTGCCCACCACCGAGGTGGCAACAATCGTCTGGGGGGCGTCGACCCCCGAGGTAGGGCTGGCCGTGTCCGCTGCAGTCTCCGGGGCCTCGGTGGGGTCGCTGTCTTCGGTTGTGGCCGCCGCGCCTTCGGGCGACTGCTCGCCCGAACATGCCGCCACGAAGGTGACCACGACGCCCAGTCCAGCCGCACCGAGCACGGTGCGTCGCGGTATGGGGGAGCGAGAGGTCACGCCAGCGACGATAACCGCTGCACCCGGAAAGCACCTGATCCCTCCACCCCACGGTCTAGGGGGTACCCGGTATGGCGCAATCCGATCCAGGCTGTGTGGCGAATACCACAGGAAGGACAGTCAGCGAGGTGCACCTCAGCGTCGAACGTCGCCGTTTGAACGTGCGCACTCGGCATACCCCCTGAACAAGGAGAAACCGTGCGCAAATGGATACCGACCTTGGGGGCCACTGCCCTCGCCTGCGGAGTTGTGGTGACCGCTCCACTGGCCAGCAGCGCCGCTAGCCTCGATGTGAGCAACGGCAGCGACGGCCTGGACGCGGGCAGCCTGCGTGCGGCAATCATTGAGGCCAACGGAACGGGCGAAGCCGACACTGTGTCGCTCGATGGTGAGACAACGTACGTACTGGACGTCGATGGCTTAGGCGAAGACGAATCAGCTAGCGGCGACCTGGATATTCTCGGCGCCATCACCATCGAAGGCAACGGCGCGACCATTGATGCCTCTGCGCTCGGCGACCGTGCCTTCCACGTGCTCGCCGATGGTGAGTTGACCCTGGTCGATGTGACGATCACGGGTGGAACAGCCTCTGACGAGCCCTCGGGCGAGGGCGGCGGCAGCGGTGGGGCGGTACTGAACGCCGGTAGTTTGGGCGCTGAGGGCGTCACCATGAGCGGCAACGAAGCGGTGCGAGCCGGCGGTGCCATCGAGGGCTCCGAAGGGTCGATGACCACGTTGAAATCGGTCACCCTCAGCGACAACTCAGCGGGTGAGTCGCCCGGCAACGGTGGCGGTCTGCACATCACCGGCGCTGGAGACGCGAGCATCACCGACTCGACCGTCAGCGGTAACAGCGCTGCGCTCGAGGGCGGCGGGTTGTGGAATGGATCCGGAACAATGACTGTCAGTGGCACTGAGATCACTGACAACACGGCATCTGGAGCCGAGGCGGACGACGGGGGCGGCGGGCTCTTCAACAACGGCGGCACGCTGATCGTCAGCCAAACTGAGATCACCGGGAACTCCGCCGATGGCGAGGCCGGCTCGGGCGGCGGGATCCTCAACCTTGGTGGAACTCTCGAGGTCACCGGCTCCACGATCGACAACAATGACAGCGTCCGCGCCGGTGGTGGCATCGAAGCTACAGATGCGAGTACGACGAGCATCGAGGGCGGCACTCTCTGGCAGAACAGCACCGGAGACTCCCCCGGCAACGGTGGCGGTCTGCACCTCACCGGCGAAGGCACGGTCGACGTGACCGGCACAGTCGTCGCAGACAACACGGCAGGCGCCGAAGGTGGCGGGCTGTGGAACTCCGCTGGCGGAACGATGACCGTGACCGATGCAACCATCAGCTCGAACACGGCCTCCGGTGCGGATGCCGATCAGGGCGGCGGTGGCCTGTTCAACGATGGCGGTGAAATGAGCGTCGACGGCAGCACCGTCAGTGAGAACACCGCCGATGGCGAAGCCGGGTCCGGTGGCGGGCTGCTCAACAACGGCGGCACGCTGACCGTGGCGGGTAGTGACGTCCTGGACAACACCTCCCAGCGCGCTGGCGGCGGCATCGAAGCTGCCGTCGACGGCAGCGAGACCACTGTGAGCGACACCATGCTTGCCGGCAACTCCACCGGGTCAGCACCGGGCAATGGCGGCGGGCTGCATCTGACCGGCGCCGGCACGGTGCAGGTGGAGTCATCGACGGTGGCTAACAATTCGGCGGTCAACCAAGGCGGCGGACTCTGGAACTCCGAAGGCGGCACCATGACGGTGGCCACCACCACCCTCAGCGGCAACAGCACGGACGGTCAAGGTGGCGGTCTGTACAACGACGGCGGCACCATGGCGGTCGAGAACAGCACCGTGAGCACGAACACAGCCGAGACCGGTGGCGGCGTCTTCTCAGCCTCTGGCGACGTTGCGCTGGTGCACACCACTGTGGCGCTGAACTCGGGCGGGCTTTCGGGTGCAGTCGAGATCGGCAACTCCATCGTCGCGGCCAACGAGGGCGACGACGGAACGGACGAGGTCACCAGTGTTGGAGGCAATGTGGTCGGTTCATCGATCACTGCCGGCAGTGATGACGTCGCCGATGTGTCCGATCCCGGTCTGGGCGAGCTCGCCGACAACGGTGGGCCCACGCTGACCCACGCCCCGGCTGAGGGCAGCCCGGCCAGTGACGCCGCTGTGGATGCC
>JBATUU010000354.1:0-17303 GCA_049671385.1 Ornithinimicrobium sp.
GAGGCTGTCGTCACCCGTGCATCGGATTTAGGCTGCGGCGACGTGCCCGGAGCCGGGGACGGCTTTGCCGCCTTGGCGGTGGGCTTTCCACCCGTGGCAGCAGGCGCTTTCTTGGCGCTCTGAGCCGGCGGATTCTCTTTTATTTTGCGAACGACTGGGGGCTCGATCGTCGAGGATGCCGACCGAACGAACTCACCTTGTTCTTTGAGGTGGGCGAGCAGTTCCTTGCTCTCGACCCCGAGCTCTTTGGCGAGCTCATAGACCCGGACCTTGGCCACGTTTCTCCTACTGGTTGCGTCGTGGCCGCGCCCAGTAGGGCATACGACCGCAACTATTGCTGGTGGGTGCTCATTGCTGAGGACTCATCGGGTGCTCATCGCGTCTAACCCGCTTCCAATAATGTTGAACGGGGCCGGCGGCCCCGCCTTCGGTGCTCGGTCAAGCCTCGGTGGTGCCTGACCGGTGCTGCTCTATCCATCTCAAGAGTTCATCGGCGTCCAGAGTGCCATCCATCCGTATGGCACGTCCAAACGCCCGCCGTCGTAGCGCCTGATCGACGCACGAACGATCGCGATGCACGTATGCGCCTCGACCTCCTGCTCGCCGGGCCGGATCGGGAAGAAGCAGCACCGTGTTGACCGGTTGAACCGCTGACCTGACACCAGCAACCCGCAGCAGCTGCGATTGCACGTCGCGCCCACGGCAACCCACACAGGTGCGCTGTGGGATGTGCCGCTGTGCTGTATGCGGCGTCATGGGAGTCACGTGCTCATCGTAGAGAGTGCGAGGTGGCAAGCGCGTCTATTCTACACCGGTCAGGCAGGCGCCGTGTCGGAGCGAATGTCGATGCGCCAGCCGGTGAGTTTGTTAGCAAGGCGGGCATTCTGGCCTTCGCGGCCAATGGCCAAAGACAACTGATAGTCCGGAACCACGACCCGCACCTGCTTGGTTGCGTGATCCACAACTTCTGCAGACACCACACGGGCCGGGGATAGTGCCGAGGCGACGAACTCGGCAGGATCCTCCGAGTAGTCGACAATGTCGATCTTTTCACCCTGGAGCTCCGCCATCACGGCCCGCACACGTTGTCCCATCGGACCGATACAGGCCCCCTTGGCGTTGACGCCGCTCGTCGTAGCGTGAACGGCCATTTTGGTCCGATGGCCAGCCTCGCGGGCCAGCGCGGCGATCTCGACCGATCCGTCCGCAATTTCTGGCACCTCCATGGCAAACAGTTTTCGCACCAGGTTGGGATGCGTTCGGGATAGCGAAACCTGCGGCCCACGAGGGCCGCGCTTGACGCTGACGACGAAGCACCGCAGCCGCTGTCCGTGCGGATAGGTCTCCGTGGGCACCTGTTCTGCACTGGGCAACTCGCCCTCCACCGTCCCGAAGTCGACCAGGACGCTTCGTGGGTTGCTCGACTGTTGAATCAGCCCGCTGACGAGCTCTCCCTCACGATCTCGGAAGTCACCCAGCACGGCTTCGTCTTCGAGGTCCCGCATGCGCTGCATGATGACCTGGCGGGCGGTCGCAGCTGCGACCCGCCCGAAGCCCTCGGGTGTGTCGTCGAACTCCGGGCCCCCCGGCCCACTATGACCGGTCTCCGGGTCGGTGATCATCTCCCGCGCCCACACGGTGACGTGACCACTTTTGCGGTCCAACTCGACCCGGGCCCCCGCCGAGTCGTCGGTGCCGCGGACCCTTTCGTAGGCACTGTGCGTGGCCTGCTCGATGGCCTCCACCAAGGTGTCGATCGGGATCTCTCGCTCTGCTGCGATCCCCCGCAACATTGCCATATCGATGTCCATTAGTTCTGCGCTCCCGTCGTTGCTCGGTTGAATTCGACCTGCACCGTTGCCCGGCTGATCTGCTCATAGGCAAGCCATCGATCGCCGGAGGCCTCGAGGCGGATGCCCTGGGGCGCCGCCGCAAGCAGACGCGATGTCTGATCGGGACCGTCGTGCTCCTGGATCCGTACCAGTCGCCCCACATTGCGGCGAAAGTGCTCGCGTCGGGTGAGCGGGGTCGATACACCCACCGAGCTCACTTCCAAGGTGTATGGCGCCTCCCCCATGACGCCGGACTCGTCCAGTGCGTCGTTGAGCATCGATGTAGCGTCGGCTACCTCGTCCAACGTCAGCGGATCCACAAGACTGGTGTGGTCATCATGGGGTAGGTCGGCCAGGTCGCGGGCCACAAAGACTCTCAGGATCTTTCGGCGCCCAGCAGAATTGAGTGTGATGTCGTCAACCACCACCCCCGAGGAAGCTAGTCCTGCCGAGGCAGCGTCGGCGATAGCCGTCGTCTGCGGCGTACTTGCCATCACGACCTCCCTTTTCTGTTGTGCCCTGCGTCGGATGAGCGCATGTGCCACAGGGGGACCAGCACCAGCACGATCACTCTAACGCCTCTGCGCACGCCGTCTGCGATGATCCGTTCATGCCTGTCCTGCGGCCCCTGAGCCCCGATGGGCGCCGAGGGCGGCCCAGGTTGATCCTGTCGCGGCGGCAGGTCGGCGTGGGCGCGGCTTCGGTAGTGGGCACCTGGCTTGCTGGATGCTCCGTTGACCGCGATGACGCCGCCGACCAGAGCGAGTCACCGACCGCCGATGAGCGAGAAGCAATCCCATCCACGCCACGCGAGGACCCCACCGATCTAGCAGTATTGGCTGCCACCCTCGCCAGCACCCGTGACCTGAGGCAGACCGCACTGGCATCGGCGGCTCAATCCCGATCAGGCGATGCACTCGCCGAGGTGAGCCGGATTCTAGGGATCCACGTCGCCGTGCTTGCACGATTGGTGCGGGCAGGGTCTTTGCCCGGTGACACCGCGGACGGCGACGTACCACGCGCTGCCCCAGCTGATGCCAGCGAGCAGACCACCTCACCCGCTGGCGCCGAAGACCTGGCGGAGTCGCTGTCGGTTGCGTCATCGGCGGATGTGTTGGGTGACGAGTTGATATCTGTCACCGCAGCCAACCTCCCCACCTTGATGTCGCTGCATGGTGTTCGTCGAGCGTGCGTCGAAGTGCTCACAGACAGCGTCGATCGCCCCCGCCTGAGCGGGCCCGATGGCGCTGGTGCCATCACGGCCCTCGCCGGGCTGCGCCAGTGCATCTACGGCTTAGAGGTCCTGGCGGCCCGAGGGGCAGGTCAGGACAAGGACGCCTACCTGCAGGCCATCGGTAGCCTGCGCGGGCCGACGAGACAGCTCACCGAGTTGGCCGGCCCTGCGGCTCCGGCAGCGCCGCTGGGTTATCGCATTTCTGCACCTCTATCAACGGTGCGTGAGCGCCGCGCTCTTGCGACTCAACTGATGGTGGCCGCCGCCAAGGCGATCATCGCCGGATCTGGAGCTCGGGCCGGCGATGCCGACGCGATCGAGGGAACCGTGCAGTTAATAGGACTGGTCTCGAGAGTTGGCACGTCCATCGGAGTCCCCTTGACGGGATTCCCCGGTCTGAGCGTGCCCACCGCCGACTCGTGACCAGCGCCGATGACGCTGCCCACCCGTCGAATACGGCACGGGTGCACGGCCCGCTGACTCAGCCGAACCCAGGCCGTGCAGCGGCACGCCGGTGCAGCGTCGGCATACCGAAGTGGGTGTGTACGCCGGAGCTGAACATCACGTGGTCCGGTGGCCGCTCGGCGGGCAGATCGGGCAGTCCGGTCGCGGCGACCAACTCGTCCTTCAGGTTCGCCACGCGGGCCGTGCGCAGCGGCCACGGGCGATGGGTGTTGGGCACCCACACTCCCCGGCCCGCGAGGCTGGTGTGCAGGCCGAACCGTGCGCTGAGGAAGATCTCCAACGGCCCGGGGCTCGCCAGTGGCTCCCCCACCGTGACCTCAATGAGGCTGCGCGTAGCGGTATGTCCCGGTGGCACCCTTCGCTGGCTGCGATAGCGGTGCGTTCGCTGTCCGACGACCCCATCAACACACCCGGACATCTGCGCCCAAAAATAGGGGACGTTGAACACCGTTCTGGCGCCCAGCACCACCGCAAGCCGTTCGGCTTCCAACGACAAGAAGACCACTCCCGGACGACCCCTGTCGTCGGTGCTGTACAACCTGACGTTGGTCTCCCAAAAGGTGCCTAGATATGGAACTGCCGGTCCCGCGCCGATGGCGGCCCGTTCCATGCGAAACGGCAAGAGGCCAACCCAGGCCGACCCGTCATAGAGGTCCGGCCGAGCACCCGGCGGCATGAACGGGAGCAACACGTCGGCCTCGACTCGCCAATGCAAGAACGCGATGTCGGCCCAAAATTGGCTCATGATCGTCAGCCCGTGCAGAGCGGGGCCCTGGCCTGGGACCGGGGTGGTGTCCCACGTGGGGGACGTCACCATCTGCCCCGCCTTCACGGACTGCCGGCTCAGACGGGTGGTCTTAGGTGGCATCCCCTCGGCCTGATTTTTGTTGTAGCCGGTCGATGTGCTCCGATGCCTGCGCCTTGCTGAGGTCGGCCGGAATCTGCTCTCCAGCCTCGCTGGCCAGAGTGTCGAGATAACTGCGCTGGGAGGCGGTCATCGGCTCCTGGCCGGTCACCCAGTCGCTGGGGTCCTTGTCCAGTTGGTCGTTGGTCTGCGGGGTCGGCGCACCGAGCATGTCCTGCTCGTCGCCGCTGTCGGTCGAAGTCTCAGCCATACCCAAAGCCTAGATGGCGCATCTGACACTGCACCGGGCGACCCGTCGTGGGCCGGGTCCGCCGGTCACGTCCGCCCAAGTGGCTCATATGAGCGCGAATCGCCTCGTTTGAGCGTTCCGGTGGACACCTCTCGGGTTCGGAGTTACTTTCCGTAGAACAATCAGCACACAGCGATAGGGAGTGCGATGTCAACGAAGACAGCAGCCGACGTAGACGCCCGGATACAGGCGATGGACGAGGAGCAGCTCCCGGCCGGAGAGCACGAGACACATGGGCCGGGACACTTCGCGGGTCTCTATTCGGCCGAGAATGTCGCTGGCACGGAGTTCATCTTCGGCGCCACGTTTGTCATCCTCGGCGCATCCATTGTGGACGTTTTGATCGGCCTGGCCATTGGCAACATGCTTGCCGTGTTGAGTTGGCGCTTCTTGGCCGCGCCGATTGCTGTCGGAACTCGAATGAGTGTTTACACCTACTTGAGCCGAGTCGCGGGCGGCGCGACCACAAAGATCTTCAATGGCCTTAACGCCTTCCTCTTTGCGATCATCTCTGCGGCGATGATTACCGTTTCGGCGACCGCTTTCCGCCTCATCCTGGACTTCGACGCGCAGACCGAACCCTTCCCGACGAGCTTCAGTTTTGTCATCCTCGCGTTGGCCTTCGGCTCGGTGGCTGTCTTGGTTGCTGCCTTCGGCTTCAACGCCTTGGCCGAGTTCGCCAGCATCTGCGCCCCGTGGTTGGTGGTCATGTTCGCTGTCGGTGGCCTCGTCATGTTGCCGGCGGTCGCCCTGACAGCGACTGGGTCGACCTCAATGGGCGGATGGAGCGGCTTCGTCGAGATCGGTGGGAGCGAGATTTTCACGGGCGAGACGCCCGAGGGCGAGGCCGGGATCTCGCTGCTGGGGATCATCGGGTTTGCGTGGGGTGCCAATAGCTTCGCGCACACCGGCATGATCGACATGTCTTTGTTGAGGTACGCCAAGAAGAGTTGGTACGGGTACATGTCCGCCTTCGGAATGTTTCTAGGTCACTACATGGCGTGGATCTCCGCAGGATTCATGGGTGCGGCCGCGGCTGTCATCGTCAAGGTCAGCATCGTTGATATCGAGCCTGGAAACGTCGCCTTTCAGGCCTTGGGGTATGCGGGTTTGATCGTCGTTGTCGTCGCCGGCTGGACCACGGCCAACGCTAATCTGTATCGCTCCGGACTGGCGGCGCAGGGAGTCGTGCCATCGCTATCCAGAAAGAAGGCAACACTGATTATCGGCATCATCGTGCTTGCCGCCAGCAGTTTTCCCTTCATCTATCGCAACTACCTCATTTTCGTGACGTATGCTGGCATCACGCTGGTGCCCGTCGGTGCCATCCTGTTCGCGTCGTACTGGGTCCTGCCCCGGATGGGAATGACCGCCTCCTGGGCGCGCTACGCGGGCGTGACAAATGTTCCGGCGCTGCTTACCTGGGCCATCACACTCGCGCTGGCGGCCTCGGCGGTCGGCTTCGGCGTGATGCCCGTGTACTTCGCCTTCGTGCCCGCGTTCGTGGTCGCCGTCGTTCTCTATGTGCTCTTTGCCAAAATGATGGGCGCCGCGCAGGAGTATCCCGACGGTGAGTCGGCAGATGAGTTGTTCTCCGAACGGGTGGACTCCTTCCATGCCGAGCAGGCGAAGAAAACGGCCACCAGTGAGGACACGCGCGACCGGCGGACGCTGACCCGCGCTCTCAGAGCTGTGTGGATCCTCACTCTTACCGTTCTGTTCATCGACGCACTGGTCGTCCTTTTGGCGAGCACGGACGCGGCGGCGTACGAGGATCAGCAAGATCTCTTCTTCGTCTTCGCGCTGGCCTGCACAGTGATCTACTTCGTTGCTGCCTACTGGGAGCTGCGCCGGAGCAAGAGCTATGCCCAGCAGGTGTTGGCGAAGCAAGACACGCACAGTCCTGAAATGAGTGGGTCCGACAATCGGTGAACCCAGCACTCAGGCACAGACGGTGATGCCGCGTGGTACGGCTTCAGCTGTGATGAACCACGCTTCATTCCCGGCGCCGGCGCAACTGTGGTGGTGTCCTGAGGGATGGCGAAGGTGAACTCGCCAGTCGATGGACCGGTAGGTCGTCTGGTCCGTGACCTCGCTTGCCCAGTCAATCTGGCTATGGCGACGGGAATGGTGCAGCGGCGTCCATGAACGACATCCGAGCGCTCGGCGTTCTTGCCGCTGCCGTCGGTGCCATGGGGCCAATCTACGGTTGGCGCGCTTGCTGGTCTGGCCGTGGCCGCGCGGAGGTCTGCGAAGATGAGGCGGACGAGGAAGGCCAAGGATGACAGGGGTGCGATGACCAACCAGTTGGGGACGGCGACCTCGCCGTATCTGTTGCAACATGCCCAGAACCCGGTGGACTGGTGGCCATGGACGGAAGGGGCGTTCGCGGCAGCCCGAGAACTCAATCGGCCTGTTCTGCTGTCCGTGGGGTATGCCGCCTGTCACTGGTGCCACGTCATGGCCCATGAGTCCTTCGAAGACCAGCAGGTAGCCGCCGCGATCAACGAGGACTACATCGCGATCAAGGTGGACCGCGAGGAACGTCCCGACGTCGACGCGGTCTATATGCAAGCGACCACGGCAATGACTGGTCACGGCGGCTGGCCGATGACGTGCCTGCTCACCCCCCAGGCTGAGCCCTTCTGGTGCGGCACCTACCTGCCCAAGCAGCAGTTTCTGAGGCTGCTCGAAGCCGGTGCGCTGACCTGGCGCCAGCGCGAGGACGAGGTCCGAACGGGCGCTGCGCGGATCATCGCCACTTTGGAGAACGCTCAGCGTCAGGAGGCTGCGACGGCTCCCGGAACGGGTGGGATCGATGCCGCCGCCCTCACCTCGGCGGTTGACCTGTTGCACCAAGAATTTGACCAAGCCCACGGCGGTTTCGGCGGTGCACCGAAGTTCCCACCTTCGATGGTGCTGTCGTTCTTGGCGCGGCATGCTGCCCGAACCGGTGAGGCACGAGCCCTGCAGATGGCTGAACGAACGGCCGAGGCCTTGGCTCGCAGCGGCATCTACGACCAACTCGGAGGTGGGTTCGCCCGATACGCGGTCGACCGCGCCTGGGTGGTGCCGCACTTCGAGAAGATGCTCTACGACAACGCGCTGCTCTTGCGCGCCTACACCGACCTCGCCAGGGCCAGCAGCAACGCGTCTGATTCAGGCCACCGTCTTGCCGAGCGCGTCGTCGGCGAAAGCGTTGACTGGCTGATCCGCGAGATGTGGACCGAGCAAGCCGGCTTTGCGTCGTCACTGGACGCCGACACACAGGGCGTTGAGGGCGCCACCTACGTGTGGACCCCAGAGCAACTCATTCAGGTGCTCGGCCCAGAGGATGGCGAGCGGGCGGCCACGATCTTCAGCGTCACCGCCGACGGCACCTTCGAGCACGGCACGTCCACCGTACAGTTGCGCGAAGAACCCGAGGACACCGAGTGGTTCAGCGGAGTACGGGAACGCCTGCACCTGCACAGAACGCTGCGGCCCCAGCCTGGTATCGACGACAAAGTCGTCACGGCCTGGAACGGCTGGACCATCGCCGCCCTGGCCGAAGCCGGTTGGTACTTCGAGGAGCCGGACTGGATTGATGTGGCCGCTCGATGCGCGGACTTGTTGCTCAGCCTTCACCTGGTAGACGGGCGCCTTCGCCGCAGCTCGCGCCACGGCACGGTCAGCGAGGCGCACGGCGTCGCCGAGGACTACGGCGCCTTGATCGAAGGTTTGCTCGCCCTGCACGCCGCGACCGGCGAGCATCGCTGGCTCACCGTGTCCGGGGAACTGCTGGACACGGCCCTCGCGTTGTTCGGCCCGCCTGATGACGCGATCCTCGACGCTACGACAACGGCAGAGGGTTCATCCGTCCCGTTGGAGTTCACGCTGAGCTCTCGGGATGTCAACGACCTCGTGATGACTTCGCGCCCCTTGGGCGACAATGCCGAACCCTGCGGACAGTCGGCGCTGGCTGGTGCGTTGCTGCGCTATTCGACGCTGGCTCTGTCTCCAGCCCATCGAGACGCCGGTATTCGTGCCCTGGCAGCGATGGCGCCTATCGCCTGCTCCGCACCACGATTTGCCGGTTGGGCTTTGGCTGTGGCTGAGGATGCCCTGACCGGCCCGGCCGTGTTGGCTATCGCTTCGGCGGATGGCGGTCTCGAGCGCGCGCAACGGCGCGCCCCGGCGGGGATGCAGGTTCTCACCTCGCCGGCCGCAACGATCGACGCTTCCGCCGATGCGCATCGCACTGCCGTGTCGCCGGTGTTGCAGGCCCGGCCCGCGCGCGATGGCCGGGACACCGCATACCTGTGCCGTGGGATGACCTGTCTGCCGCCGATCACCGACCCGGACGAGCTCATCGCGGCCCTGGACAACTCGGTGAATCGCCGTTAGACGCGGTGGGGTTCACTGCACCTATGGATCAGCTGAACTGAACGAAGGTGTCGTAGCCGATCTTGACGATGAAGGAACCCACCACGGCGATGAAGACGGCCCGGACGAAGCCGCTGCCGGCAGCAACCGCCGTGCGTGCGCCCACGTAGCCGCCGAGCACGTTGAACGCGCCCATCATCAGCCCGACCTGCCACAACACAGCGCCTTGCGGGATGAACACCACGAGTGCGGCGGCATTGGTAGCCATGTTGGCGATCTTCGCCTTCGCGCTCGCTTGCAAGAAGCCGTAACCGAGCAGCCCGACCAACGCAAAGACCAGGAAAGATCCGGTCCCCGGGCCGAGCGCACCGTCGTATGCGCCGATGAGGAAGCCGACGACACATGCGACTGCGACGTGGGCTCGGCCGGAAAATCGCAGCGCCGAGATCGAGCCGATGTCGGGCTTGAAGATGGTGTAGGCGCCTACCGCAATCAGCACCACCAGGATGATCGGGTTGAAGGCCTCCCCCGGTATCCGGGACGCGATTAGTGCCCCGCCGACGCTCCCGGCGAAGGCGGCCCCCGCCAGTGGAAGCGCAGTTCGCAGATCGGGGCGAACCCTTCGGAAGTACGTAATAGAACTGGTCGTGGTGCCGAAGATCGAGCCCAGTTTGTTGGTGGCAAGGATCTGGACCGGTGAGGCACCCGGCAGACCGAGCAGCAGCGCGGGCAGCTGGATGAGCCCCCCGCCGCCGACCACGGCATCGACCCAACCTGCGGTGAAGGCTGCCAGGACCAAGAAGACCAACACCATGGTCGAGAGTTCCGCTACACCCACGACGCGGCCTAGGTGCGCTCTGGCACAACCGCGCCGCGCTGACTCAACCAAGCGGAGACGATATCGGCTACTTCGGCCAGAGACTGCACGGTGGCATCCGGAGTGGCAGCAATCTCGACGCGTTGCTCGGCAGGTATGTCACTGTGCGGCACGTGAATGGTGGACATGCCGACCTGCGCTGGTCCCCAGATGTCTTCGTACAACCGGTCGCCCACGTAGATGCAGCACGCTGGATCCGCGTCTACGCTCGCCGCAGCCAGCCGGAATGCCTCAGCGTGCGGTTTCACACAGGCGATCTCGCTGGTGTACACGTCGCCATCGATCAGATCGAGCACTCCATCGCGCTCAAAGAGACCCCGGTGGTACTCGCGACTCCAAATGGTGTTGGACAAGACACCCACCTTGATGTCGGCCTCATGCAACCAACGCCATAGCGGCCCCACGTGGGGATCAGTGAAGGTATGCGGTTCCCAGGCTGCTGCGTAGGCCCGCGCTGCGGACGTGGTGTCCACGCGCTCCAGCGCAACATCGGCGAGACTGCTGGCCTGCGCCACAATCTGCTCGATGGTCGAGCTCCGGTGGTGCTCGCGCCCCTGCGCCGAGGCCCGCGCGTCGGCGGTCACCAGAGCAGCGGCCAAGCGATCGGCTGCTCCCTGATCATCAGCGAACGCGCAGGCCGCATACGTGCTGGCCCAAACCGCAGCAACGTCGACCGAGTGCCACGGCGTCAAGGTGCCGCCCCAGTCAAAAATGACCGCCTCGATCGGTCCACGCTGACGCGGGCTATCCGACGCGCTCTCGCTCAACGCACGTCGGCCTCGACCTCGGCGGCGACATCGCTCAGCGGGACCTCGCGGCGCTCGCCGCTGCGGCGATCCTTGATCTCGACGACACCATGGGCCAGGCCGCGACCGATCACCACAATCGTGGGCACACCCAACAGTTCTGCGTCCTTGAACTTCACGCCCGGCGAGACCTTCACCCGGTCGTCGTAGATGATCTCCAGACCGCGCTGCTCCAACTGAGCGACGACCTCGCTGGCAGCATCGAACACTGCCTGATCCTTGCCCGTCGCGACAACGTGCACGTCTGCCGGGGCGAGTTCGCGCGGCCAGATCAAGCCGATCGCGTCACAGGTCGCCTCGGCGACAGCTGCCACAGCCCGGGTCACTCCGACGCCGTAGGAACCCATCGTGACGGTGACCAATGTGCCGTGTTCGTCCAGGACCTTCAGACCAAGCGCGTCGGCATACTTGCGGCCCAGCTGGAAGATGTGACCCATCTCGATGCCGCGCGCCAGCGTCAACGTGCCGCCGCCGTCCGGGCTCGGGTCACCCTCACGAATCTCGGCGGCCTGAATCCGGCCATCGGCGGTGAAGTCGCGTCCGTGCACCAGATGGAAGACGTGCTTGCCGGGCTCGTCGGCACCAGTGACCCAGGCTGAGCCTTCGGCGATCCACGGATCCAGCAAGTAGCGGATGCCAGAGGCTCGATCCTGACCTAGAACCCCTGGGCCGATGTAGCCCTTGGCAAGCGTGGGGTGGGCGGCGAAGTCTTTCTCCTCAAAGGGCTCGACTTCGCTGGGGGCCACGGCGGTGGCAAGCCGCTTGGGGTCGACCTCTCGATCACCCGGCAACCCGATCGCGAGCGGCTCCCGCGACCCGTCGACGTGCCGCAGCATCACGACGACGTTCTTGAGGGTTTCCGCTGCGGTCCACTCGCGGCCATCGGGGTGCGCGACCTCTGCGTTGGCCGCTCGAACCAGCGTTTCGATGGTGGGTGTGTCCGGTGTGTCGCGCACCTGCGCGGGAGGAGTACGAGCAGCATCGACAGGCTCCGCGGCAGGCACGGTGACCGCCTCGACGTTGGCTGCATACCCGGTGGCCTCGCACCGCACGAACGTGTCCTCGCCATGCTCGCTAATGGCCAGGAACTCTTCGCTCGCCGAGCCTCCCATGGCCCCGGAGTCGGCGTGCACCATCACATAGTCGAAGCCGAGGCGATCGAACAGACGAACGTAGGCGGCTCGATGTCGTTCATAGGCCGCCTGCAGACCAGCGTCATCAATGTCGAAAGAGTAGGAGTCCTTCATCGTGAACTCACGACCGCGCAGCAACCCAGCGCGCGGCCGGGCCTCATCGCGATACTTGATCTGGATCTGATAGAGCGTCAGAGGCAACTCTTTGTAGGAAGAGAACATGTCCTTGACCGCGAGGGTGAACATCTCCTCGTGGGTCGGGCCGAGCAACATGTCGGCGCCCTTGCGGTCCTTCAGCCGAAACAGGTTAGGGCCGTACTCACTCCACCGGCCACTGGCGTCGTAGGGCTCACGCGGTAGCAACGCAGGAAAGCGCACCTCCTGTCCGCCGATAGCGTTCATCTCCTCACGGACCAGCGCCTCTACCTTGCGCAACACGCGCAAACCCAACGGCAACCAGGTATAGACGCCCGGGGCGGCACGGCGGATATAGCCTGCCCGCAGCAGCAGTTTGTGGCCCGGAAGGTCGGCGTCGGCGGGGTCCTCCCGCAGCGTCCGCAAGAACAGGGTGGACAGGCGCAGTGTCACGCAGGCTCCTCATACGTTGGTCTGGGTGATCGATGAATGAAGGGTGCTCGATGCATCCGGCACGGGCACTCTGCGCGAGCCGGGCTCAGGATCAACTCATCGATGAGAATACTCCGAGGCACGGGCGACAACCTCCACCAGAGCATCTACTTCGGCGGCGGTGTTGTATGGCGCAATTCCCGCCCGGACCGCCCCTGCCGCACCCAAACCCAACCGATATGAGGCCTGCAGCGCGTAGAAGTGGCTGGCGGGTGCATTGATGTTCGCCTCGACCAGTCGTTGGCTTACCTGGACGCTGTCCACCCCGTCGACACTGAAGTAGGTCGTCGGAGTGCGGTGAGCCGCTCGGGAGTACAGCCGCATTCCTGGGATGTCGGCCAGCCCCTCTTCGAGCCGGATCAACAGAGACATCTCGTGCTCGTGCACCATCTCGTATGCCGCGGCAAGGTTCGCCCGACGCTCCCCTGCACCCGAGGGCCCAGCACTGAGGGAGGCGATGAAGTCGACGGCAGCGCTCACGCCGGCCAACATCTCGTAGGGCAACGTCCCCAGCTCGAAGCGCTCTGGCACATGGTCCGGTGACGGCACGAGCTTGTCTGGGTACAGCGACTCCAAGATTTCAGGGCGGGCAGCTAGCACTCCGAGGTGCGGACCAAAAAACTTGTAGGGCGAGCAGACGACGACATCAACATCCGACTGCCCGAGATCCAGGTGGGCGTGAGGCACCACGTGCACTGCGTCCAGAAACACGACAGCTCCACTGCGGTGGGCCAGGTCTGTGATTGCGGCAACGTCCGGTCGTGTGCCCAGGATGTTCGAAGCCCCGGTCAGCGCAACGACGCGGGTGCGGTCGTCGATGACATCGCCAAAGACTGCGGTCGGCAACTCCGATGTCTCGGGATCGAAGTGGGCGACGCGCACAGCGACATCCGCAGCCTGAGCTGCGGCCACCCACGGGGAGATGTTCGCGTCATGATCCAACGACGTCACCACGACGTTGTCACCGGCACCCCAACCGCGGGACATCGTGCGAGCGAAGTCGAAGGTCAGTGCCGTCATGCTGCGCCCAAAGACCACAGCGCGAGGGTCCGCGCCCAGCACATCGGCCATCGCGGCTCGAGCCCTCAGCACGATGTCGTCCGCTCGCCGACCGCTGGCGCTTCCTCGGTCTCGGTTCGAAAGGCCAGCGGTCATGGCGACGCTGATGGCATCGCTCACCGATTGTGGTGTCTGGCTGCCGCCTGGACCGTCGAAGAAGGCTGTCCCCGCCTGCAGCGCAGGAAACTGCGATCGAACCGCATCCACATCGAGTCGCTGACCCATCATCGTCTCCGAGCTCATAGCAAGATGGTGCTGAACGTGCCGGTGCGGCGCATACCCACGCGCTCATAGGTCGCGAGCGCGGGCGTGTTGAAATCATTGACATACAACGTCACCGTGGGCGCGACGTGCCTCAGGGTATGGTCCAGCACAGTGGCCATCGCTGGCACTGCGAGGCCGTGTCCCCGATACTCCGGGTGCACCCATACCCCTTGCACTTGCGCCACCCCGAGAGCGACCGACCCCAGGTCCGCCTTGAAGATCACCGTTTCGCCTTCAACGCGGACCAGTGTGTGACCGCGGCTCAACAGCGCCGCAACCCCGCTACGGTATGCCGATCCTGAGCCCTGGTAGGGCGGGTAGCCGATCTCTTCGGTGAACATCGCCTCGGCCGCAGGCATCACAGCATCAAGATCTTCGGGCACGGCTACCCGTACCAACGGGTCGCCGATCAACCCCGCCGCCGCGGGCGGCTGCCGGATCGTCATGACTGGTTGCTCTTCGCGAAGTTCGCGGGCCGGGCCCCACGAGGGGGCGAGGTGATGCCACAGGGCTCGCACCGCTTCGGCGGGGCCGAAGACTGAGGACGCATGTCGGCGCCGCTTGATTACTTTGTCAGCGAGCGCAGCAATGGCCCGCTCGCCACCCCCCACCGGCACAACATTCGCCGAGGTCCAGCACAGGGCCTCAGTCTGCGCACGCCGGTAGCCGTAGACGATCGCCCTTGAGTCACTCAGGCCACTCTCGAGGATGCGGGCTGCCGGAAAGACATTGAGCACCGGGTCTTGAGCGCACACGGACAACGCCCATTCACGATCGGCAGCACTGAGGGCTTTGACGCCTCCCGCGCTGCGCAACATGCTGCTAGCCTGCCGTACCCCTCACAATGTGTCGATCTTGGTCACCCGGTAGGTTGGAAAAGCTCGCGCGTGGAGGCCTTGCGTCCAGCGTTGCGACCAACCAGGATTATCAACGAGGAGGAGCATCGTGAAGGCACTGCCACTGACCGCAGAATCCCGCCAGACGACGTTGGATCGCTTGGGGGCTAGCGGGTCCGATGGCCCGCAGATCGACGTGCTCGTGATCGGCGGAGGTGTGACCGGTGCCGGAGTGGCCCTCGACGCCGCAACCCGCGGACTGAGCACTGTCATTGTTGAGGCTCAAGACTGGGCCTCGGGCACGTCGCAGTGGTCCACCAAGCTGGTGCACGGTGGGCTGCGTTACCTGCAGATGTTGGACTTCAAACTGGTGCATGAGGCGCTGACCGAACGTGGTCTGTTGCTCAAGACTCTGGCCCCACATCTGGTCAAGGCGATGCCCTTCCTGATCCCGCTGGAGCATCGGGTGTGGCAGCGGGCCTACTACGGGGCCGGCGTCTCCTTGTACGACGCCCTGGCCAACCTGATGCCGGGTAAGCGTGCTCTCCCGATCCACAAGCATCGATCCCGTAAGGGGTTGCAAGTTAAGTTCCCCGACCTTGATCACGCGGCGGCGATCGGCGCCGTCGAGTATTACGACGCCACTGTTGACGATGCGCGGTTGGTATCCACGTTGGTCCGCACTGCGGTGTCGTATGGCGCCCACGCCGCGACCCGTACCCAGGTTGTGGAGATCACCAAGGATGACAGCGGCCGCGCCAACGGGGCGGTCCTGCTGGACCTCGAAACGGGCGACCGCCTCACCTGCCGGGCTAAGCACATCATCAACTGCACTGGGGTCTGGACCGATGAAGTGGGTGAACTGGCGGACACCGAGGGCGGCCTCAAGGTCTTGGCCTCCAAGGGCATCCACATAGTGATCCCGCGCGAGCGTCTAACTGGCACCTCCGGGGTGTTGATCCAGACCGAGACCTCGGTGTTGTTCTTCGTGCCATGGTCTCGCTATTGGATCGTCGGCACGACGGATACCCCCTGGGAGCAGGAGGTTCAGCACCCGGTCGCCAACTCAGCGGATATCGACTACGTGCTGGAACACGCCAACGAGGTGCTGGACACCACGTTGACCCGCAAGGACATCGTGGGCTGGTACGCGGGGCTGAGGCCGCTGCTTCAGCCCGGCACCAAGGAGGGCACCGGCTCTTCGAAGGTCAGTCGTGAGCACACCGTAGCCAGCCCCATTCCAGGTCTGACGGTAATTGGTGGCGGCAAGTTGACCACCTATCGGGTGATGGCCAAGGATGCCGTCGACTTCGCAATCGGCGATCAGGCGCAGGAACTGCCCTGCATCACTGACGAGATCCCCCTGTTGGGTGCGGTGGGCGAGGCTGCCACGCGGCGTCAGATGCCTGCCCTGCAGGAGCGCTACGGGTGGAGCGACATGATGGTCGACCACTTGTTGCACCGGTACGGATCGTTGATGCACGAGGTACTGGAGTTGATCGACGAGGACCCCTCGCTAGCGGAGCCACTGAGTGAAGCTCCGGCCTACCTTCGGGCCGAAATCGCGTATGCCTGCAGCCATGAGGGGGTGCTGCACATGGAGGACCTGATGATGCGGCGCACCCGGTTGATCTATGAAACCAAGAACAAGGGCATGGGTGCTCTGCCGGAGATCGCAGCCATCGCGGCCGACCGGTTGGGCTGGGACAGCGGCAAGGAAGAAGCCGAAATCACCTCATACCGAGAGATGGCTACTGCTGAGATCGAGGCAGCTGAGATGACTGATGACGAGTCAGCCGCGCAGGTTCGCGGCACCAAGGGTGACCCTGCGCCCATGCGTACCATCGGATCGGCCGCCGGCTGAGATCGATGGTCAGTAAGTTGGCGGTGCGCCCGCTCCGCTAACCCCTCAGAACGACCGATCGGAGAAGTTGCATGGGAGAAGTATTCCTACTCGAGGTGATGGGCACAGCAATGCTGCTGTTGCTTGGTTGTGGAGTCGTAGCCAACGCCATCTTGCCCAAAACGAAGGGGTTCAACGGTGGTTGGCTGCTGATCAACTTCGGTTGGGGACTCGGTGTGTTTTCCGGTGTCTTCGTTGCGGCCAAGTCGGGCGCGCACATCAACCCAGCCGTGACGTTCGGCCTGATGGCCAATGGTGCCGAGAACTACGGTGGCGACGCGGCTCTGGAGATCAACCTCGTCAACACGCTGGTGTATCTGGCCGCGCAGATGCTCGGTGCGTTCATCGGTGCGGTGCTGGCCTGGGCGGCCTACAAGCAGCACTTCGACGAGGACGCGGACCCGGCCGTGAAGTTGGGCGTCTTCTCCACCGGACCTGAGATCCGCAACTACGGGTGGAACTTTGTCACTGAGGTGATCGGCACCTTCGTGCTGGTTTTCGTGATCCTCGCCTTCGGCAATGCTCCGAACGAGTTGGGTCCGCTGGCCGTGGCACTGCTGGTTGTTGGTATTGGTGCCAGCCTCGGTGGCCCCACCGGTTATGCGATCAACCCGGCTCGCGACCTGGGACCCCGGATCGCGCACTTCGTGCTCCCGATCAAGGGCAAGGGTTCCAGCGACTGGGCCTACTCCTGGGTGCCGGTCGTGGGCCCGATCCTGGGCGGTGTGCTGGCCGGTCTGTTGGGAGC
>JBATUU010000355.1:0-1923 GCA_049671385.1 Ornithinimicrobium sp.
GAGCAACACCTCATCCGGCCCGCGGAGCAGTGCTTCGAGCGCGAGACGCTTTTGTTCCCCACCGGACAGCGTGTCGGTGCCTCGCCATTGGGCCTTCTCGAACGGGACGCCCAGGGCGGCGACCGTGCACACATCCCAGAGGACCTCGTAGTCGTATCCCCCGACGTCAGCCCATTCGACCAGAGCCCCCGCGTAGGCCATCTGTGCGGCTTCGTCGTCGACCTCCATGACGGCCAGCTCAGCTCGGGCGAGGTTGTCGGCAGCTGCTCGCAGGGGTGGCGGGGCGACGGCGACGAGGAGGTCACGGACGCTTGGATGTTCATCGGCGCTCGCTGCCCGCCCCATGGTGCCGATGAACTGGCGCATCACACCGCACCCGCCCGAGACCGAGGTCGATCCGCGGTGCGGTTGCAGATCACCGGCGAGCAGTCGCATCAGGGTGGTTTTGCCGGTGCCATTGGGACCGATGAGCGCCACCGTGGCGCCCTCCCCCACTCGCAACGAAATGTCAGAGAGCAGCGGCCGGCCATCGGCCAGGACATAGCTGACGCCGTTGACCTCTAAGTGCCCCATGACACCCTCACTCCTCGACCATCCCAGCGAGCACTTCTGACAAGGCCTGGGTTCCGTCTGCGAGGTGGGCGAGGAACGCCTCGATGTCTGTGGTTTCGCGTCGGTGCGAGATGACTAAGAACTCATAGTCGTCCCCGAGCGGTGTGTAGTTGATCCCGATGCCGCCACCGCTGGTGGGTGCAAACGCCATACCGGCGATGTGATCGTGGTCGCCGATGCTCGTCGTGGACAGGAAGTCTGTCTTGAGTCGATCCCATCCGGCGTCCTGCTGCACCGGCAGCGTGCGGCCGGTCTGCTCGGCCATCAGCGCGAGCCCGGTGAGGTGCCGGTCGATGCCGTGACCGGTTTTACAGGCTTTGATCCACTCCTTGTGGGCGTGCGCGGCTGCGTGCACCTGCTCGGCGCTGGCCTCTGCGGTGATCAGCGCAGCCACCAATGCCACGGCCTCGGGTGTGTTGGAGCGCAGGCACTCGGTCCGCCCTGCCTGGTAGTGGCGCATGTCGACCGCCTCGTAGGTGCTGCGAACTGTGCCGTAGGTAGCGAGCTGGGCATACAGCATCGTCCACTGGCACAGGGCGTCGTCGCTGATCCGGAAGGGCAGGTCGGCTGGCACCGGCCGGGGCAAGCGGACGGTGTCGAGCTGCAACTGCTCGGCCTGCTCGCGGTAGGCGGTGATCTCACGCGTCAGGTCGCTGGCAAGTTCGTCGCTGAGGTGCCATTGCAGGTGCTCGATCGGCGCACCGTCCTCGACGTCGGGGTGTCGGTCCTCGGCGGATGTCTCCTCTTGGGCCACCGCGAGCACTGCTTTGAGCGTGGCGGCGTCGATGCGGCTGTGCTCCAGATGCATGCCGGTGAAGTCGTCGGCGAGGCCGACCTGGTAGGTGATGGAGGTGTAGGCCCACGCCTGGCCGGGCAGGAATGCGGTGCGCCGTAGGTGCTCCTGATCCTGCGCTGCTTCGTCGATCAGGTTGACGACGAAGAGCGCTTGGGTCAGACGGTCGTAGACCTGGGCGTTGGCGGGGTCCTGCATAAGGCGGTCGAGGTGCGCCGACGCCGTCTCGCTACCGAGAGAGGACAGTGCCGTGAAACCGGGCGTGGCACTGTCCTCCATGGACGACTCCGCCTCGACGGCAGCTGCTATAAAACGCTCGAGCGCGGCGGCGGGTAGGGGGCGGCCGCGTTCGTCGCTGATCGGCGCGACGAAGAAGCGGTCGTTCAGCAGCAGGCCAATCTCGCGGTGGGCCGGATCAGGGGCAGCGGCGCGGACCACATCGACATCCTCTAAGGGGTGGCGCACTCCCCCGGCCAGGACCTCACGCTGGACACCGCATACGGCTTGGCCTCGGGGAG
>JBATUU010000356.1:0-3609 GCA_049671385.1 Ornithinimicrobium sp.
GTCCTGGTGATGGATGAGCGTGTCGGTGAGCGCTTCGTCGGCCACGCCGATGAGGTCGAGCAGTTGATGTATGGCCTATCGCTGATGATCTGCTTGCCCGACGGTATGTCGCATACCCCCTCCGTCGGAACGGGCACCGTGATGCGACCGGACACTCTTCGCCAGTACGCACAGGGCGCAGGGTTCGGCGACATCGAGATCCTGGATATCGAGAACGATCTGTTCCGGTTCTACCGTCTCGTTGACTGAAGCAGGCGCGTGGGTAGCGACGGCTCAGGCTCGCGGAACGACCGGATCTGAGCGGCCCACGCTCCCGCCCGATAGCGGCAGGAGCCGGATGCCGAACCAGGTCGCACCATCCCAGCGGCGATGCCGGGCCAAGGTGCGGATCGGCTCCTTGCCGCCGACGAGCGTCACCGGGTCGAGTGTGGTCATCACGCAGCGATCACACAGTTCGGTGGTGCGAAAGGTGACGTCGCCGATCTGCACCTGTCGCCAGGTGTCTTCAGCAAACGGGACATCGCCGTCCACAACAACGTTGGGACGAAAGCGGACAACATCGAGTGGCCCCACCGGAGTGGCTGATTCAACACCTCCGGTGGGGTCTCGATCGTCGGTGGTTTCACAGATCCACTGGTTGAGGCGCTCGAGAGACGACTCGCAGACCAGGAGCAGCGGTCCAGTGTCGGCCATCGAGAGGACATCCCCGGGCTGACCGCCGTGGGCAGCGGAGACCGACCGCGAGGCGGGGTCCTGCTGCCATACCAAGCGCAAGCCCCGATCCACCCGCTCACTGATCCATGCGCTCGCATCAGGATCGGCAAGCCTGGCTTGCGGCATACGAGATAGCGAGATGCGGGTCGCCGGTCCGTCGTGCGGGGCGCCGATGACGATGCTCGCGTTGTCTGCCGGGTCGGTCACCCGGATCGAGCGATCATCAGCTACTTCGGCAGTGAGCCTCAGCAGACCAGGACTTTCGCGAGCGGTGATCACATTGCCTGCCTCATCCACCAGGCACCAACGCCGGTCACCGGCCAAACCTTGAGGTTCGACTTTCGCTCTGTCGACGGCCAGACCACCAAGGGACTTCACCGGATAGACGCGCAGCGCAGTGACCTCCACGACCGCCATCCTTGCACCGCAACCGACCCGATCGCCGCAAGTCACAGATCCGGGCCACAGGGAGGCGGTATAGGTTGCATCGAGCGACGTCTCGATACGTCGGCGATGTGACCAGCCCAGCCGAGGGTAGGGGAGGTGCTGTGCGTGCCGATGACGAATCCTGGCCGCAGGCCAGAGACGGCCGAGGATTGGAAAGCCGCCGCAGGCGACCTCTTGAGCCCCCCGTGTTGTGCCTTTCATCGCAATGTAGAAATCTCCGCGAAGTACGCGTGGCTATATCAACAGAGTCCGGAGTGCTTCAAATGGGCGGCAATGGCGGCGATCGCTTCCCACCACATCCGCTTGGTGCTGTTTCCGCTGCGCCTGGACACCGATCGCGGCGGCTACATCGACGTGCCGCGGAGTCTGAGCCGCCGCGGCCGGCTGACCGAGGACGCCAACACCATTCGCGAGACCAACAACGCCATCTTCGCCGACATTTTCTGGGTTCACCTCGCATACCTCTCCTGCCTCGATGATGAGGATTCCTTGGCGCACCTGCGCTTCCTCTTGGAGCCGATGCCGCACTATGCGTTGGTGCTCAGCGCGTTCGAAACGATCGACCGTGGTCGGCTGCTAGCGCTTGATGAGCGGGCAACACCACAGGAGCGCAAACGCGGGGAAGACATGGTGTGGGAGGGGAACGTCAGCCTGTTGGACCATGAGCAGCGGGTGGTGGTGCAGCCCCACTTCGATCAACTCTCACCACCATTCGTGCGCATGATCTCCATGGGAGCGACGACAGCCTTCGATGTCCGTGGCGTTCGTCAGGAAGTCCGGTACTTCACGTCGTTCTACCTTCACTCTCTGGGCAGCGGTCTGAAGAACGCGGCGCGCATGAAGTCGTGGCCCCGGATCACACGATTGGAGGACCGGTGGAGCTGGCTGGAAACGGGGGTCGTGCCTCGCTTTCGGCGGCTTGACGCATCACCGGACCTGATCAGTGCAAGCCTTGCCCGGGTGCTTGATGGGGCCGCTGCCTACGTTGACACCCCGTGCGTGATGCCGCCTCACAGAGAGCATTGAGAAGATCTGAGACCAAGACTGACATGTCCTGACGTGTCATTGATCGTCGACCGGCGCCCATCTGTTCAACGCTCGACCAATCGCGACACCCGCGACCGCGCCCGCAGCGATATCGCTCGGGTGGTGCACCCGAACGATGAGGCGGGTTGCGGCGACAAGTCCAGCGAGGCCGAACAGGAAAGGGGCAGACGTTCGATGAGTCAACAGCGACGCGGACAGGAACGCGTTCGAGGCGTGACCGCTTGGGAAGCTGGTTGAGGACGGGGACAACTTGCCCGGGCGCTGCCACCACCAATTCGGCCGATCCCTATTGACGAGTTGGTTGGATGTAAAGACCATGGCGCGTTCGACGGCTAACGGCGTCGCTGCCCGAACCACCGAGGCAGCCGACCGAGTCCGCACGGCGTCGACAAACAAGCCCCCCAGCAAGGCCACCTCGACGACGTTCCCCGAAGCCCACCACCACAGCGCCACCTCGTCGGACACTTCGTAGCGATCTGCCATTTTGTAGGCTTCGCTCTTCGTCGGTGCCAGCAACTTCATCATGTCCGCAGTATGACCCAGGTCCTAGCCAGGTAACGGTTGCCCCGCGCCCGTCTAGTGTCGTCTTGTTCACCCGGAGTATTGCTGCAGCGCGGCACTGAGTCGACAACAGGGCACGAGAGGACATCCACAGGCCCGCTCGACGACATCCTCGTACGTGGCAATGCCCACCCCGGTGATTGCACTCTCAGGGTCATAGTGCAAACTGTGCGTATGGCGACACCATCAGCGACAGGCGTGCAGGATCGCCGCCGACGGCGTACGGCTGCGGCTATCACGTCGGCTGCCCAAGAGCTGGTCATCACTCGCGGCTTGGACGGCTTCACGCTCGATGAACTTGCTGAGTGCGCCGGGCTCTCTCGGCGCACCCTCTTCAACTACTTCCCCAGCAAACTTGACGCAGTGGTCGGAGCCAAGCCAGAGCTCAGTGCTGACGATGAGGCGCAGTTCGTCGCTGGCGGTCCGAGCGGTGATCTCATCGAGGATGTCATCGCCATGACCCGCCGACTTGTTAACACCGGCGAGCTCACGTCATCGGAGCTGGTGCGGACCCGCCAGGTGTTTGCGTTGGAGCCGCGGCTGATCGCCCACGCCAATGAACGCCTAGAGCACGATTGCGCGCACATGGTCGAACTGATCCTGCACCGTGAGGGCGCTGGCTTCGGCCGTACTCGAGCCGATCTGCTCATCCGCGTTCTTGCCTGCAGCCTCGACGTCGCCCTCACCCGCTTCCTCATGCTCGAAGACACCCCCCAGCCTTCATGGGCAGACGTGCTCGCCGACACCATCCGCGAGGTACGCCTCTTGTTCCGCTGATCATCCGCACGTTCGGTCGCATCGGCGCGGCGCAACAGCCCCATTCCTCACCCCGTGTACTTC
>JBATUU010000357.1:0-5914 GCA_049671385.1 Ornithinimicrobium sp.
GGTGATTCGAGACAAGTCTAGGTCTACGCATCCACCCCGTTGCTTGCGCCCAGCGCTAGTGCGCGAGACGAAGATCGACAATCTGACGCTCAACGCAATGCTCAAACAGCCCTGTCGCGTCGCCGAGCACGAAGGCCGTCTGGCCGTAGATTTCAAGGCTGACCAGCCCATGTAATTGCGACCAAGCGGCTAGTCCCTGCGCCACCCCACCCAAGGGGGCATAGGGACTGCGCTCATCACGGACGCGCGCCAACTGGTGTAAGAACACCGGGTTCACCGGTTCGGCCTCGGCGCCATCGCTACGCGCCAAGATGTCGATGAAGACTTCGATCCAGCGTTGTGCCGGGGCGTAGGTCTCCGGCGGAGCGTCATATCCCGGAATCGGAGGCCCGTAGACCAGGGTGTAGTCCGTGGGGTCGGCACGGGCCCAATCGCGCAGGGCGTTCGCCAGTGCGCGCCAGCGACCCGCGAGGTCCTCAGGTTCCAGCGTGGCGTCAGCAGTCTCGGCCGCGGCTCCAAGACGGTCATAGGCGTCAGCGATGAGTCCGGTCAATAACGCGTGGCGCGATGGTACGTAGCGATAAATCGCGCTGCTGACCAACCCCATTTCCTTGGCGATCTCTCGCAACGACAAGGCAGCGGCGCCACCCTCGGCCAGTTGGCGACGGGCAATGCGCTTGATGGTGTGGGTCGCTGCGATGCGCGCCTGTTGACGGGGGGTGGCAGTCATGTGAGCAGTCTGACACATAAATGAGCACATGCTCTTGACTGCTTCGTGGCGGTGAACATACTCTCTCTAAAGAGAGCGACCGCTCTCGCTAAGAAAAGGAGAAATGCAATGTCGGATCGACGATCAACCTCGTTGGGCCTGCTGGCCTTCGCCGTGTTGAACCTGGTCGCCGTAGTCGTGCTCAACGCGGCGTTCGGTTGGCCCGCCGTATTGGGTGACCCTGCAGCCGAAGTGCTCCCCAAATTCTCGGATGCTCAGGTCGTCATCACCCTCGGCTTCCTCCTGCAGGTGGGTCTGTCCGTGGCTCTGGTGCCGATCGCCATCGGTCTGCACCGGGAAGCGAACGGTGGAGCGCGACTCTGGCCACTGTCAGTGGCCGCTTTCGGAGTCCTGACCGGTCTGACTCAGACCCTCGGATGGATTCGATGGCCGATCACGATGCCTGGGCTGGCGGATACCTGGGTCGATCCAGCGACCACTCCCGAAGTTCTCATGGACACTGAGGCCAGCTTCGACCTCCTCAACGCCTACGCCGGGAACGCGCTGGGTGAATACCTGGGGTGGCTCTTCCAGGCACTCTGGGCGGTGGGCATTGCGACCCTGCTGTTCCGGTCGGGTGTCATAGGAGCGCGGATGCGGTGGCTCGGGACTGTTCTGACCGGGCTATGGGCGATCTCCTTCCTCGTCGGTCCGTTCGCCCCAGCCCTATCTGCCGAGCCCTTTGCGTCGGTGGGCTTCACTGCATCCGGCCTGAGGTTCCTGTGGCTCGGTGCCGTGGGTATCTTCCTGCTACGCCCGGCTACGACGGAAGCGTCAGCGGCATGATCGCGGCGGTGCTCGGCGCCGGGGGTGCGATCGGTTCGCACGTCGTCGAGGCGTTACTGGCTCGCGGATACTCGGTCCGGGCGGTGACTCGCGAACCGGTGACCGTGCCTGCGAGTGTTCAACCCTGTGTCGCCGACCTGCGCGACACCCGTGCACTCACGGCGGCACTGCTGGGGTCGGACGTCGTGGTGCACGCTGCGCAACCGGCCTATACCCGTTGGGCGGCGCAGTTCCCGTCGCTGACCGCCGGCATCGCCGACGCGGCAGAGGGGAAGCGGTTGGTGTTCGTGGACAATCTCTATGCCTACGGTCCCGTGCAAGGCCCGCTGCACGAGCGGCTGCCCGCTCTGGCTACAGACGTCATGGGCAAAGTCCGCGCAGCGATGGCTGAGGACTTGCTCCGCCGGCACTCCGACGGACGGATCGAGCTCGTCATAGGTCGCGCCAGTGACTACTTCGGAGCCCGAGGGCTCAACTCGGCAATGGGTGAGACGGTGGTCCCCAGGGCCCTTCAAGGCCAGAGCGTACGCGTCGTGGGACGCAGCGACGTGCAGCACAGTTGGAGCTATTTGCCCGACGTCGGGCGGTCTGTAGCAGCACTTGCGCAAGCGCCTGCTGGGCAGATCTTCCATCTGCCGGTTACCGCGACCTGCACCCAACGAGAGCTTGCGTCTGCCTTCGCACGTGCCGCCGGACACGAGTCGGCCCAGGTCATCGCCCTGCCGCTGTCGATGCACCGGATGGTCGCTCGCTTCCATCCAATGCTGCGCGAGTTGCTCGGCACCCGTTATCAATTCGCGGAGCCTTTCGTTGTTGACGACAGCCGGTTCCGCCGGGAAGTAGGACACGTCGAGATCACACCATTGCAAAAGGCTGCGGAGTCGACGGTCACATGGTTCCGGCAAAGGCCACTGTGACGAACGACGACGAGAGAACATGCTTGTGTTCCTCAGGTGTGCACCGTGGATGCTGTCGCCAGCAAGAGTTGGCAGACTGAGCACGGTGAGCGATAGGGAGCCGCGCCCGGTCATCAACATCCGTGACGCAGATCCCGCGACGGACGCGGCCGCGTGTGCAGCGATCTATGCCCCCTACGTCCTCGACACCACCATCACGTTTGAGGAAGAGCCGCCCAGCGCCGAGGACTTCGAGCGCCGCATCATCGCGGCCCAAGCTCAGCACGCCTGGCTGATCGGCGAGGTCGACCGTGCGGTGGTCGGCTACGCCTACGCCGGCGCCTACAGGCCGCGGGCGGCATACCGCTGGTCGTGCGAGACCAGCGTCTATCTCGATCGCGACCGTCTCGGCACCGGGTTGGGTCGCCCGCTGTATCAAGCCCTGCTGGGCCGTATAGCGCGCTTGGGCTATCGCACCGCTGTGGCCGGGGCGACGTTGCCCAACGACGCCAGCCAACGGCTGCATGAATCTCTAGGTTTCGAGCCGATCGGCGTCTTCCGCGCGGTGGGATTCAAGTTCGATCAGTGGTGCGACGTGGCCTGGAGTCAACGCGATCTCAGCGTGTGAGGCGCTACCTGGGAAGGTGATCCAGACCCGCTGACCCACTGTGGCCAGGTCATTGTTGGTATCAGAAACCTCACTGCAGGCTCTTGTCTGACAGCGGATCCGAGTCCCGGATCTGCCTGGTAGCTAGCGGTGAACCCGATGACCGAGCAGACTCCCAGCAACGCTGTGGGCCTCAACGCGGCTCCCCGGCTCCCCCGGCGGTGCGCCTTCCTGGTGACCGCTGCCCTCGGCCTCTACATCGCGCTCGGCGAGATCGACCGACTGATCGGGATGTCACCCAGTGACGATGGATACACGATCAGCCTCGCCAGTGTCTCCAGCCTACGGATGCCCTTCCCGGGGCCTGACCCGTCGGAGTATCCGTGGGCGGCGCTGCAGGAAATTGTCGCGGCAGACACCCAGGTGGCAGGGCTGATCAACGCCTATCTGGCTCTAGATCTCCTGTTCGCGGCCGTGATTGCCGCGCTCTTGCATCGGGCACTCCGAGCGGCCTGTCGGATCGATTGTGAGCCCAGACCTGGCTGGTTGCCCTTTTTGACCGTTCCCACGACATACCTAGCCTTCGTTGTGTTTGCCGCTGACACGTCGGAGAATGTTCTGCTCTTCACAATCGCGCAGGTGTGCGCCGACGGCGGTGTCGCGGCGCAGGCACTGCTCACCGCAACGGTAGTTGCGACGTTCGTGAAATGGCTCGTGATCGGCGTCGCGCTTCTCCAGATCGGGCATAGCGTCCTGGGCTCCGGGGCCGGCCGCGAGCGCCTGATGATCGGCCTGCGTGGCCTGTCGGCGCAGCGCTATTCGGTCCTTGCGCTCCTGCCGATCGCCGGGCTCGGCCTCATTCCCGGCAGTGGCATCCTCGATCAGCTCCCCGACGTGCAGCGCGCCTGGTTCGGCACCGAGCGCATGGATCGAGGAGGCGCAGCCATCGCAGCTGCACTGCTGGTGATGGTCTGTCTTGGACTGCTGCTCCTGGGCCGACTCGTCGCTGACAGTGTCTATCACCGCGTTCGAGAAGTGAAGCAAGAGTTGTACGGCGGCACCGTGCCGCACCGTCCCGCTCCTCCCCTGTGGTTGTGGCTGTACGGCCCCGGCTTGCTCGGCCTGGGACTCGTGGCGGCCTGGATGACCAGCGTGGGTCCGATCAGGTGGCTGCCCTTTGGGGTGTTCGCCGCGGTCCCGCTAGGCATCGTCGGCCTGTCAGCCTTCGTGCAGTGGCACAAGCTCGACACCGAGATCCCGGACCAGCGGATCTACTCCAAGGAAGAGTTCCGAAGCGTCGTGATGACCGGCGACGCGCTCGCGCTCGCCGGCCTCACGATCGGTGCGCTGGTGCTCATCCGCTCACACACCGCGTTTCTCGCTCTGCACGAGGGCACTGCTTTTCAGCAGGCCCTACCGGTGATCAGCTTCGTCGTCGCGCTCGCGATCTGGTGGGTCGGTCCGCCGTGGTTGGCCGCAGCGATCGGCCGTTCATCCAATGGTCCGCTCGGTCGAATGCACCGATGGATCACCGGTCGCACGGCGATGAGCGCGTCGGCGGCCCCCGGTGAGGTGCGGCGGTGGGTGCGGGGCATCGCGATCTTCTTCGTGCTGATCAGCACGGCCGGGCTGCTGGCTGTTGGATTGTGGCCCGTTGGGATCACCGGGGCGATCGGCGTCGTCGCCTCGGTGTTGTTGGCCGTGGCCTTGGTCGCTTTGCTGGTCGGCTCGACAGTGGTGCTGCACCTGCACTACGCACCGCCGCAGATCTTTTGGTGGGGACCCCTTCGCCTCCGAGAGGCGCCGGTGGCCACCCTGCTGGTCGTGACCGTTCTGGCGACCCTGATCCTGGGCAGCGACCACACCGTGCACGGTGTTCGTGGTTCTCGTGATGTCGCGTCGGCGGCAGGGGCTGCAAACGGTGTCTTCGGCGCCAGACAACGACCGGACATGTCGACGCTCTTCGCCGATTGGGAGCAGCGCACTCGCGAGTGTGACTTCGCGGTGACAGCGGCCCACGATGGGCAGCGACGACGCATCCGCCCGATGTTGATGGTGGCTGCCGAGGGCGGTGGGATCCGGGCCGCCTACTGGACCTCCGCAACGTTGGACGTGCTGAAGGCCGTCACCACCGACGCCGCAGCCACCGGCGATGCGCCAGCGGTGACCGGGTGCGGCTTGGACTCGGTGATCATCGCCTCAGGGGTGAGCGGAGGTGCGGTCGGTCTGGCGGTCTCACGATTCGCCGATACCTCAGTCACCGCAGAGCACCCGGACGGGCACCCGGCGGCCGATGCAGTATGGGCGTTGGGCTCCCCCGACGCGTTGGCACAGGGCACGGTCGGTCTCCTCGGGCGCGACCCGATCTACAGCGTCACCGGTCTTGCCCTCGGCTCGGATGTGCCGCAGTCCGCTGAGTCCGGGTGGATCGACCGGGCTGGGTTGATGGAGGTCAGTTGGGAGACCGATGTACCCGAACTCGCCGGTGACTTCTTCAATCCCCCGACCCGCGACGACGGCAATCTGGGGTCCGCCTTGGTCCTGGGCTCGACGGCGACGGCCACCGGTTGCCGGGTGCTCGTCAGCCATGTCGAGACCCGCGGTGCACCCCTGGATGACTGTGCCGGACCGAGCGCGTCGGCCGCATACAGCCTGGACTTCGCCACCTCGTTCATGGGCGAGCAGGACAGCGATCGCATGGGTGAGCACTGTGTGGATCGTCTGAGTGCATCCACGGCGGCGATGCTGGCTGCGCGCTTCCCGTATGTCACGCCCTCGGGTGTCGTCGGCCCGTGCGGACGCGCACCCCGCGCCCAGCTCATCGACGGCGGCTATGCCGAGGGCAGCGGCGTCGGG
>JBATUU010000358.1:0-2836 GCA_049671385.1 Ornithinimicrobium sp.
GCGGTGATGGCAACGGCGGTGGAGACAACAACAACGGCGGTGGCAACAACGGCGGTGGAGACAACAACAGCGGCGGTGGCAACAACGGCGGTGGCAACAACAGCGGCGACGATCCACCGGGCAATGACCCCCCCGGGAACGATGGCGGAGGCGACGGTGCCGGTGGAAATGACGGTGCCGGTGGAAACGACGGTGCTGGTGGAAACGACGGTGCCGGTGGAAATGATGGTGCCGGCGGGAGCGACGGTGCTGGTGAGCCAGGCACTGCTGATGACGCCCCCGCCCGGGACGCCTGAGTCAAGGTGCTTCGGCCCGGCGCCGGGGATCAAAATGCCCCTTCGCTGACCGACCCCGTCGTGCGGGCAGCCTCCCGCATCATCGGGGGGCCAATCGGGACACACGGCATCGTGGGCGCGCGGGGTTGGGGCGGGGTTGCTGCCGCAACCATCGTCATGAGCTCCGCCATGATGGCGCTAGCCGTGCTCCAGAAGGGGCACTGCGTTGTCTACGGGTGGTCCGACCCAGACCACTTCTGGCGGGCGTGCTATTCCGACGTAGCCGTCGTCAACGCCAGTTCGGTGCTCGCCGATCGAGGCTTTCCTTACGCTGGCGAGTCCCCCAGCGAACTGCCCGTCCTCTCGGGCCTCACGATGTGGGCACTTTCCTGGGCATCCCCCTACTCCGGGGGTGATCGCCTCGCCCAGCAGTGGGTCTTCGGCCTATGGGCGGTCGCCGCGATGGTCCTGATGGCTGGTGCCACGGTGGCTCTGGTGCGCCTTCGACCCGCGATGCCTTGGCAGAGCACTCACCTTGCGCTCAGCCCGGTGCTTGCGGTGCTTGCTTTGGTCTCGGTCGACTTGATGGGGGTGACGTTGGCGATCTGGGGCATATACGTCTGGTCCCGCGGTCGTCCGCGCCTGGCCGGAATGCTCTTTGGTCTGGCTCTCCTCGTGCGACCGATGGCGCTCGTCTTTTGTGTCGCGGCCGTGCTGGTGAGCGCCCGGACGGGTCGAGTCCGCGACTCCTTGACAGTCTTAGTGAGCGCCGCAATCGGAGCCCTCGGCGTATACCTTCCGCTCCTGCTGCTTGTGGGCGAGCCGATGCTGGCGGCGCCGCGCGCCTGGCTGTCGGGATCGGCGAGCTACGGAGCGTTGGCGTTGTTGCCGAGTTTGGCTGGCATCAGCGTGCCCGGCTCCGTGATCACCGCAGTCGCAATCGCTGGCTTGCTGTTCGCTCTGTGGATCGGATGGTTGCTCAGCGCTCGGATAACGTGTGATCAGCCGCTCGCGGCGGTGGCTGCTCTGAGTGCGGTGATGCTCTTCGTCGTCTTCGCGACCTCAGCTTCAGTATCGGTTCAGACCGGACTGTGGGTGCTGCCAGTGTTGGCATTATCCACGGTGCTGTGGCGCGACCACTTGATCTGGGCCGCGATCGAGATCGTGCATTTCGAGGCAGTGTGGCTATACATCGGCTTCGGCATCGACCGCGGAAGAGGGCTACCGCCGCAGGCTTATACGATTGCCATCATCGCCCGCGTACTCGCCTGGGGGTATGTGCTGGCAAGGGTCTGGATGAGCGCCAGCTCGGCGCAACGTCCTGCTCAGGGAAGCACCACGAGCTTGCCGGATGTACCACCAGCCGCCAGGTCCCGATGGGCCTCGGCGACTTCCTCCAGAGGATAGGTCCCGCCGATCTTTACCGACAGCGTGCCTATTTCCACACCGCGTAGCACGTCACCGGCACGCCAGAGCAGCTCATCACGATCCTGAAGGTAGTCACCCAGCTTCGGCCTGGTCAGATAGACGGAGCCGGCAGCATTCAAGTCCTGCGGATCAATGGGCGAGACGGGGCCGCTGGCGGCACCGAACAGCACCATCGTGCCGCGCGGTTTCAAGACGGATAAACCGTCGGCAAAGGTCGCTTGGCCCACGCCGTCGTACACCACGTCAACCCCCGCACCGTCGGTCAGGTCGCGCACTTGCTCGACAAGGCCACCGTCGCTCGACGTCGAGGCATCATCGTTGTCGACGCTGCGGTAGCGCACCACATGCGCGGCCCCAGCCGTGCGCGCCAAGCCTTCTTTGGCGTCGCTCGAGGTGGTGCCGATGACGCGCACGCCCTTGGCGGTCAACATCTGAGTCAACAACAAACCGACGCCACCAGCCGCCGCGTGCACCAGCGCTACGTGCCCGTGGGCCGCCGCGAACGTGGACTCGCACAGGTAGTGGGCCGTCATCCCCTGCAGCATCACCGCGGCGGCTACGCTGAGCTCCACCTGATCGGGCACGGGCACGGCCTGATCCACCGGAACACTCGCAAACTCACACGCCCCGGATCCGGGCACGCTGGCCCAGGCGATTCGATCGCCGACCTGCGCGTTGCTGACGTCGGGACCCACCTGCTCTACGGTTCCAGCGGCCTCTGATCCGACCACGTACGGCAGCGCCATCGGGTACGCGCCGCTGCGCTGGTAGATGTCGATGAAGTTGACGCCCGCGGCAGCTACCCGGACAAGGACCTCGCCGGGCCCGGGGTCGGGTCGGTCACTTTCGCTGAGGCATAGGACTTCGGGACCACCATGTTCATGGACGACCACTGACCGCATCGCCCTATTGTGCCGTTGATGGGCTCCTGCGACCACTACTCACGGCGGACTCTGCCGGTCGCCGCTCTCGGTGGGCCACGATGCCTAGACACATGCTCGAGCCGCACAGAGTCGGCAGATGCGGCTGGTCGGTCAGGACTCTGCTGACTCCGGCTGCACCTTCCACCACGATTGAAGTTCGGCGATCGCTGCTTCCCGGCCGATCGGGCCTTGGTCAATTCGCACCGACAG
>JBATUU010000359.1:0-3311 GCA_049671385.1 Ornithinimicrobium sp.
CTCCAACGCCGCAAGCCGCCGCAACTGCATGTCGAGAATGGCGCGAGCCTGTGTCTCATCGATCTCCAGGAGCTCGATCAAGCCGTTACGGGCATCCTCGACAGTGGCACTGGCCCGGATCAGCGCAATGACCTCATCCAATGCGTCGAGGGCCTTGAGCAGCCCGCGCAGGATGTGGATCTGCTCCTCGGCGCGACGCAGCCGATACGTCGTGCGCCGAACGATGACCTCAATCTGGTGGTCAACCCAGTGCCGGACGAATGCCGACAACGGCAGCGTGCGCGGAACTCCATCGACCAGGGCCAACATGTTGGCACTGAAGTTCTGCTGCAGTTGGGTGTGCTTGAACAGGTTGTTCAGCACCACTTTGGCCACCGCGTCACGCTTGAGCACGACCACCAGACGCTGGCCGGTCCGGCCCGAGGTCTCATCGCGCAGGTCGGCGATGCCGCCCAGCTTGCCGTCGTTGACCAAGTCGGCGATCTTCTTCGCCAACGAGTCCGGGTTGACCTGGTACGGCAACTCGGTGACAACCAAGCACTGCCGGCCCTGGATCTCCTCGACCTCGACCACTGCCCGCATCGCAATCGATCCACGGCCCGTGCGATAGGCATCCTCGATGCCTGCCTTGCCCATGACCAACGCGCCGCTGGGGAAGTCCGGGCCGGGAATGCGCTCGATCAGCGCCTCGAGCAACTCGTCGCGGCCCGCTTCCGGGTTTTCCAGCAACCACTGCACGCCGCTGGCGACCTCGCGCAGGTTGTGAGGCGGGATCTGCGTGGCCATACCAACGGCGATCCCGGCCGATCCATTGACCAGAAGGTTGGGGAAGCGAGCCGGCAGCACGGACGGTTCTTGGGTTTTGCCGTCGTAGTTGTCCCCAAAATCCACGGTGTCCTCGTGGATATCGCGCACCATTTCCATCGCCAACGGCGCCATCCGGCACTCGGTGTACCGCGGCGCCGCTGCTGGGTCATCTCCCGGAGTGCCGAAGTTGCCCTGCCCCTGGACCAGTGGGTAACGCATCGTCCAGTCCTGCACCAACCGCACCAAGGCGTCGTAGATCGCAGTGTCACCGTGCGGGTGATAGTGGCCCATCACGTCGCCGACGACGCGTGAGCACTTGTTGAAACTGCGGTCCGGACGGTAGCCGCCGTCATACATTGCGTACAACACGCGACGGTGCACCGGCTTCAAGCCATCGCGCACATCGGGCAGGGCCCGGCTCACGATGACGCTCATGGCGTACTCGATGTAGCTACGCTGCATCTCCGCGTTGAGGTCGATCGCCTCGACGCGGTCTGCCAGTGGCGTTTCAGTCATAGTCTGCACAACCTCTTACATAGCCGAGGTGGTTGTCTGCTCTCCACACACATCCACCTCGGATTGCTGGTCGGGGGACACGACTCTCGGGCCCCGGGTGATCAGATGTCCGTACTCGCGGTCCACCTTCGTCAACGCTCGTTCGCTGCTTGATCCTCAGATGTCCAGAAACCGAACGTCTTTGGCGTTGCGCTGGATGAAGCCCCGCCTGGACTCGACGTCCTCACCCATCAACACCGCGAAAATCTCATCTGCGGCAGCGGCATCCTCCAAGGTGACCTGCAGAAGAACCCGATGGTCGGGGTCCATCGTGGTGTCCCAAAGTTCCTTGTAGTCCATCTCGCCGAGACCCTTGTAGCGCTGCACGCCGGTGTCCTTGGGCAGGCGGCGCCCGGCCGCCAGTCCTTGGGCGATCATCGCGTCGCGCTCGCGGTCACTGAAGACGTATTCGTGCTCGTGATTCGTCCATTTGATCCGAAACAGGGGCGGCTGGGCCAGGTAGACATACCCGTGCTCGATCAGCGGACGCATGAAACGGAACAGCAGCGTCAGCAACAGAGTGCGGATGTGTAGGCCGTCGACGTCCGCGTCGGCCATCAGCACGATCTTGTGATAGCGCGCCTTGGCGATGTCGAAGTCCTCGCCGATCCCGGTACCGAAGCCGGAGATGAGTGCCTTGACCTCCTGGTTTGCCAATATCCGGTCCAGTCTGGCCTTTTCGACGTTCAGGATCTTGCCCCGGATCGGCAGTATCGCCTGGTTGTGCGGATTACGCCCCCGCACCGCCGAGCCGCCGGCTGAGTCTCCCTCGACGATGAACACCTCGGAGATCGTCGGATCTTTGCTCTGGCAATCACGCAGTTTGCCGGGCAGGCCACCACTCTCGAGCAACCCTTTGCGTCGAGTGGCTTCGCGCGCCTTGCGGGCCGCCATCCGGGCGGCTGAGGCTTGCACGGCCTTGCCGACGATCTCGCGTCCCTCGCGCGGGTGAGCCTCGAGCCAGTGACCGAGCTCCTCGCCCATGATCCGTTGGACGAATCCCTTGACCTCGGAGTTGCCGAGCTTGGTCTTGGTCTGTCCCTCGAACTGCGGCTCGCCAATCTTGACGTGGATGACGGCTGTGAGTCCCTCCCGGATGTCGTCGCCGGTCAGGTTCGCGTCCTTCTCCTTCAGCATCCGGTTGCCCCGGGCGAAGTCGTTGATCAACCGAGTCAGCGCAGTCCGGAAACCCTCCTCGTGGGTCCCGCCCTCGTGCGTGTTGATCGTGTTTGCGTAGGTGTGCACGGACTCGGTGTACGACCCGGTCCATTGCATCGCCACTTCAAGGGACAGCATGCGCTCGGTGTCTTCGCTTTCGAAAGCGATGACGTCTTCATGCACCGGTTCACTGCGCTTGGACTTGTTCAGATGGGTGACGTAGTCGAGGAGGCCGTTGGCATAACTGAACACGACTTTCTTGACGTTTGCCTCGGTCGCCACATGGTCGCCCGTCTCAGGGTCGAGACCATCGATCGGATCGTCATCGAGAGCATCCGGGTCTGCTGCCACCGGCTCCCGCTCGTCGATCAACGTAATCGACAGACCCTTGTTCAAGAACGCCATCTGCTGGAAGCGTGCTCGCAACGTTTCGAAGTCGAACTCGACTGCGTCGAAGATGTCGGCAGAGGGCCAGAAGGTGATGGTCGTGCCGGTCTCGGCGCGGTCGATCTCCTCATCGGCCGACAACGGCGCCTCCGGGACACCGAGTCGATAGGACTGTCTGAAGACCCGTCCCAACTGGCGGACCTCGACGTCAAGGCGCTGCGACAGCGCGTTCACCACCGATGAGCCGACGCCGTGCAGACCGCCGGAGACGGCGTACCCCGCCCCGCCGAACTTGCCGCCAGCGTGCAGCTGAGTCAACACCAACTCCACCGCAGGCTTCTTCTCCACCGGGTGGATGTCGGTCGGGATCCCGCGACCGTTGTCGCTGACTTTCACTCCACCAT
>JBATUU010000360.1:0-7035 GCA_049671385.1 Ornithinimicrobium sp.
GTCCAACGACGGGCTGGGAAGCCATGCTGCACTGCGTTGTGTACTAGCTCTGCCAACACCATCGCCAGCGGTGTGGCGTTCTGCGCCGAAACGGCGCCGAAGGACCCGGAGAGTCGCCCCGTCACGACGGTGTCGCTGGAGGCTACCTCGACCGTTGCGCGCAAAATCCGCAGCGCAACGTGATCGAAGTCAGCTGTCTCATCGAGGCCATGGCTCAAGGTGTCGTGCACCATAGCCACGGTGCTCAATCGCCGCCCGGCCTCGGCCAGTGCTGCCTTGGCCGCGGGATCATCCACCCGGCGAGATTGCAGTCGCAGCAGTGCAGAAACAGTCTGCAGGTTGTTCTTCACCCGGTGATGTACTTCCCGGATCGTCGCGTCCTTCGTCACCAGCTCGCGCTCCTGGCGTCGCAGTTCACTGACATCTCGTAGCAGCAACAGCGCCCCCGCGCGGTGAGAACGTGCGTACAACGGCACTGCCCGCATCGTGAGGTGGAGCCCCCGTGTTTCGATTTCCGTCCCCCACGGTGCCCGACCGGTGAGCACCAGTGGGGTCGTCTCGTCGACCGTAGTACCGATCTCGATCTGGGAGGTCACAATGGCCGACAGGTCGGCACCCAGCACTTGGTCGGTGTGGCCAAGTCGCCGCAGCGCCGAGACAGCATTCGGACTCGCATACTCGATCAGTCCATCGGCACTCAGTCGCAGCACACCATCGCCTACCCGAGGAGTGCCCCGGCCGATACCGGTCTGTGGTTGATCGGCTGGAAAGGCGCCTTGGGCGATCATCACGAGCAGTGACTGGGCAATCTGGAGGTAGTTGACCTCCAGGCCTCCTTGCTGGCGTATGTGGTGCAGATCGGTATGGCGAACCAGGACCCCAAGGGTGGCGCCTCGTCGTCGCACGGGGACGTACTGCTCGCGTGCGAACTCCGAAGGCTGATGGGTGTGCGGCCTACCTGTTTGGGCGACCGAGTTCAACAAAGCAGCTCTCGAGCTCGAAGCATCGACACCAACGACGTCATCGGAGTAGAAGTTCGGACCGGTGCTAGGGCGGGCGTGTGCCGCCAGCACCCAGGTTGGCTCGGTCGTCAGGCCCGGGGCGCGGGTGACCCACAGGGTGAGGTCCGCGAACGATAGATCGGCAACCATCTGCCAGTCCCCGACCAGCTGATGCAGCCAGTCAACCTCCACGCCGGACAGTGTGGACCCGGCGGAGAGGACGTCATGCAAAGTTGGCACGACGCCGACCCTAACCCGTTGCTATGGGGCACCCCACGTGGCGCCCCTTCACAACAGGCCTACTCTGCGGTGCCCTGCCGGACCAGTCCGCGCAGCGTGCGCAGCGCCACGGACACCGGCGCCAGGCCTGGGTCGTCCATCTGATGCACGACGTCCAGCACTTGCGAGACCCGAGCCATCGACTCTGACTGCCTGTCCTTCCATACCTCCACACGTTCGAGGGCGTCGGTTTCGGGATCGGTAGCCAGCATGACCGCGCGGGTCAACGCTCGCATGACACCGTAGAGGTCGTCGCGGACCGCGCCTCGAGCCAACGAGGACCACCGGTCCGCGCGGGGCAGGTGCGAGACCTGCGTGAGCAGAGCATCAACCCCGAATGACTCAGAAACCGCAAGGTAGACCGCCGCCGTCTCCTCATAACTGCGCTCGGCAGCCACGGCGACCTCGACCACGTCTAACATCGAAAACACATCCAGGAGGCCGGCGAATCGATGTGCTAGGTCCTCGGGCACTCCCCGGCTGGTCATCGCCTCGGCGCGTTCGTCGTGCCGGTTGCTCTCCTCGCCTTTGAGCAACCGGGAGATTTCGGGCACCAACTCCTGAACCGGGGCAGCGAATCGGTCGATCTCAACGCCCATGTCGGCCGACAGGGAACGGTTGTTGAGGAACCAACGCACCGAGCGGTCCAGCAATCGGCGGAACTCCAAATACAACTCGGTTTGCACGTCGGTGTTCACCACATTGTCCAGGGCATCGACCGACTCGATGTACGTCGCCATGTCGAACACTTCACGGCAGACGACGAAGGCGCGCGCGATCTGGGTGCTGCTGGCCCCGGTCTCTTCGGACGCGCGGAAGACGAAGGTCACCCCACCGCGATTCACGATGTCATTGGCGACCTGGTTGATGATGATCTGTCGCCGTAGTGGATGGTCAGCCAACTCCCCGGCGATCCGCTCACGTAAGGGCTCTGGGAAGTACGTCAGCAACTGTGAGGTGACAGCCGGTTCATCGGGCAGCTCCGAGTTGATCAGGTCCTCTTTCAAGCCCAACTTGGAGTAGGCCATGATGACCGAGAACTCCGGGGCACTCAGCCCTTCGCCCGCCTCTTGGCGCTTGGTCAACTCAGCTGAGTCGGGCAAAAACTCCAACTCCGGGTCAAGCCCGACGTTGTGGGTCAACGAGCGCATCAACCGTCGGTGCACGCTCAACATGCGACCGCCCTGATCGCGAGCATTTCCGATCAGCACGTTCTGTTCGTAGTTGTGTCGCAACACCTTGGCGGCGACCTCATCGGTCATTTCGGCGAGGAGCTCATCGCGTTGCTCCCAAGTCATCTCGCCGCTCTTGACCAATGGAGTCAGCGCAATCTTGATGTTGACCTCATGATCGGAGGTGTCCACTCCGGCTGAGTTGTCCACCGCGTCGGTGTTGACATGCACCCCGGCTCGTGCCGCTTCGATCCGTCCCAGTTGGCTCAGGCCGAGGTTGCCTCCCTCACCGACGACCTTCACCCGCAACTCATTGCCGTTGACCCGGATGTTGTCATTCGCCCGGTCGCCGATCTCGGCATGTGTCTCACTCGTTGCCTTGACATAGGTCCCGATGCCGCCGTTCCACAGCAGGTCGACCGGCGCTGCGAGGATGGCCTTGAGCAATTCCGCGGGGGTCATCTTGTCGGTGCCTGAGTCGATCCCGAGGGCGGTGGCCACTTCGGCGCTGATCGGCACTGACTTGGCTGAGCGAGGGTAGATTCCGCCACCCTCGCTGATCAGCGACGTGTCGTAATCTCCCCAACTCGATCGAGGCAGGTCGAACAGGCGCTGGCGCTCGGCAAAGGCCGATGCCGCATCCGGCGTGGGGTCCACGAAGATATGCCGGTGGTCGAAAGCCGCGATCAACAAGATGTGCTCCGAGAGAAGCATGCCGTTGCCGAACACGTCGCCGCTCATGTCACCTACGCCAACGACTGTGAACTCTTCGCTCTGCGTGTCGGTGCCCAACTCGCGGAAGTGCCGCTTGACGGACTCCCAGGCCCCACGCGCGGTGATGCCCATCGCTTTGTGGTCATATCCGGCCGAGCCACCGGAGGCGAACGCGTCATCGAGCCAGAAACCGTACTCGCGGGACACCCCATTTGCGATGTCGGAGAACGTCGCTGTCCCCTTGTCCGCGGCGACCACCAGATAGGGATCGTCGCCATCGTGGCGTACCACGCGATCTGGTGGCTCGATGGTGGTCCCATCACGGTTGTCGGTGATGTCCAGCAGCCCGCTGATGAAGCTCTTGTATGCCAAGACTCCTTCGGCCTGCCAGGCTTCCCTACCCTGGGCTGGGTCCGGCAACTGCTTCGCTACGAATCCGCCCTTGGACCCGGTCGGCACGATCACCGCGTTCTTCACCAACTGCGCCTTGACCAACCCGAGGATCTCGGTGCGGAAATCCTCGCGCCGGTCACTCCAACGCAAGCCACCGCGAGCCACTGCGCCGAACCTGAGGTGGACCCCTTCGACGTTCGGGGCATAGACCCAGATCTCGTAGGCCGGCCGAGGCTCCGGCAGACCGTCGATCTCGCGCGGTAGCAGCTTCAAGCTGACCCGCGCGTTGGGCGCCCCCTCGGCATCCTGCCGGTAGAAGTTGGTCCGCACCGAAGACATGACGATGCGTAGGACGAAGCGGATGATCCGATCCTGGTCCAGACTTGCGACATCATCCAGTGCTGTCTCGATCCGCTCATGGACCGCGTTGCATGCCGCCTGCCGGTCCTCGGCGACCGAGTCCTCGACATCTGGGTCGAAGCGGGCGCTGAACAACTCCACGATCGCACGGCTAATGCCGGGGTTGGCGACCAGCGCTTCTTCAAGATAGTCCAGACTCGATGTCGTCACCTGCCGCAGGTAGCGGACCAGGGTGCGGACGATGACAACCTCACGCCAGGTCAGCCCGGCGGTCAGCACGAGCGCATTCAGACTGTCGCTCTCGGCCTGTTTGGTCCAGACCGCGGCGAAGGCATCTTCGAAGATCTCCTTGACCTGAGCCTCTGAGCCCGGCTCGACCCATACCGTTGCGCTGTCGGCGCGTAGCCCGAAATCGTAGATCCAGATTGTGCCTTCCGTGCCGTGTAGCTCATAGGGCCGCTCGTCGGTGACTTCGACCCCGAGGTCGGCACAGACCGGCAGGACATCGGTGAGCGAGAGCTCATCACGCCGATACAACTTCAACCGTCGTTCACGACCGGGCGCCCCCACCTCGGCGTACAAGTACGGTCGCAACTCCACGAGGTCGCTGTCAGAATCCAACTCAGCCAAACGGGTGAGATCACCGAACGCCTCGGCGGCCCCGAAGTCCTCCTTGTAGGAAGCCGGGAACGACCCTGCGTAGTGCGCCAACACATCACCGGCCGCGGCGTCGTCGTCGTAGTGCTCCTCGACGACTTCGATCAGGTTCTCCCCCCAACTCCTGGTCGCTTCGATCAATCGTTCCTGCAGTGCTTCTACATCGACATCAGGGATCGCGGTGCCACGCGGTAGTCGCACCACGAAGTGCAGTTGGGCGAGCGCTGACTCACCGACGCGCGTGTTGTAGTCGACCGAGTCGCTGCCATAGGCCTCCTTGAGCAACTCTTGCATCTTCAGGCGAACAGCAGTGGTGTACCGGTCCTTGGGAACGTAGAACAAAGCGGAGACAAATCGACCGAAGTTGTCGTGGCGGACAAACAGCCGTGACTTCCGGCGTTCTTGCAGGTGCAACACCTCATGAGCGGTGTGGCTGAGGTGCTCCACCGACGCTTGGAAGAGTTCGTCACGTGGGTATGCCTCAAGCACCCCCAGCAGGTCCTTGCCAGAGTGGCTGTCGGGGGCGAAGCCGGACTCGGCGATGATCTGCTCCACCTTGCCGCCGATGATCGGTAGTCGGCGCACCGACTCGGCGTAGGCGCTGGCGGTGAACAACCCGAGAAAACGTCGCTCCGCCACCACCTTGCCGTGCTCATCGAAACGGCGTACTCCGACATAGTCGAGGTAGACCGGACGATGCACAGTCGAACGCGAGTTGGCTTTCGTAATGCTCAAGAGTTGCGGGCGCTCCGCTACACGCTGCGCCCGCGGCTGCAGCGCCGTGACCGACGGCTCCTGGGCGTCGGTGCGCAAGATGCCCAGGCCACTGCTGGGCACCGAGGTCAAAAGCCGCTCGCCACCCTCGGTGTCCCCTCCCAGTTCGTACTCGCGGTACCCCAGGAACGTGAAGTGGTTGGCCTCCAGCCAGGTCAAGAAGTCAATGCTGGGCTGAACGGTCTCGGGATCGACGGTCTCCGGTGCCCCGGCACGCAGTTCTTCCACGATCTCCAGACATTGAGCTCGCATCGCTTGCCAGTCGGCACAGGCCTTGCGCACGTCTTCGAGCACCTCGACCAGCCGACGTTGCAGATCCTCGCGCGCAGGGGCACCGGGAAGCCGGTCGACCTCCAAATACATCCATGACTCGACCGGCTCATCGTCGGCTGCGTCGGCGACCTCGGTCTCACTGACGCGGGCCGTGCTATCGCCGGCGCGGTCGATCACCATTTGCGGGTGAATCAGCAGATGCACTGCTAGATCGCGCTGCCGCAACTCCCCGAGCACAGAATCAACAAGGAATGGCATGTCGTCTGCAATAGCCATCACGACGGAGTGCCGGCTGGCCCATCCATGGTCGTCACGAGTGGGGTTGAGCACCCGTACTGCAGATGCATCGCCGTCGCGGGTAGCCGACAAGTCACGCACTGTGGCCGCCATGGCAGCGAGGGTTCTTTCGTCCCGATCAGCAACGTCCTCGGCGGCGACGTGCTCATAGAAGCGGCGGATCAAGGTCTCCTCGGATGCCATCTGCAACGACACTTTCTCTTCGTTATCCGCACGATCAACCGGGCGCGGATCACTTGGGACCCACGACACTGTGGGATCACTGAGCACCTTAGACCTTTGCGCGCCCATGATGTGGGGTCTGACATGGCGATCGCACTAAAATGGAGACATGTCGAAGGACCTCTGTGTGTGATCACCGCGCCCTGTTGCTCTTGGCCGAGCAGGTGGCTGGAGTCGACGCAGACCTCGGCAGCGAGACCTCGCAAGCGTGGTTCACTGCCGCTATCGACTCGCTTGCACACGCCCTGGTGGACCTGAGCGACGGTCGCGCCCAAGCCACTACAGCGAGTGCGGCACCAACGCCGACCTACCCAGGTGAGAAACCCGAATACGATCGCGCCTCCTGCGCCGCAGCGCGCGCCGAGTTGACCTCAGTGCGGAGAGCACTGAGCGAGGCCTTGGCTGGCGAGGAACGCAGGGAGCAGCACCTAGGTGAGCACATTGACAACTGCCTCGATCTGTTGATTTCCGCGCTCGGTGAGATTGCCGCGCACGACCCTCACGAGGCGAACGGGCGCACCGCTACAGCGCACCGCAGCCTGCGCGCGGCTTTTCGAGTCGTGCAGCCGCCGGCTGCCCTATCCAGCGCCTAGGTCTCAACCCATGTGCGGGTAGCGATAGTCGGTCGGACTGTCGAAGGTCTCTTTGATAGCCCGGGGGCTCACCCAGCGCAACAGGTTGACCGGCGAGCCGGCTTTGTCATTCGTCCCTGAAGCGCGGGCCCCACCGAACGGCTGCTGCCCGACCACTGCGCCGGTGCATTTGTCGTTGACGTAGAAGTTGCCGGCCGCGAAACGCAACCGGTGGGTCGCGTCCGCGATAGCGCCCCGATCGCGGGCGATGATGGACCCCGTCAGCGCATACGCAGCCACGGACTCCATCTGATCCAGCAC
>JBATUU010000361.1:0-9103 GCA_049671385.1 Ornithinimicrobium sp.
GGCCATGATGAGCGGCCCCGATGAGGGCCCCGTCAACGCCGATCTTGCCCGAGACACGGCCCGGCGGGTCGTCGCTGAGCATGGCGACACGTCGCTGTCGGCGCGCACCGTGGGCGATGTATCCAACGTCGTTCAGGTGGCGAACCTCTGGATCGATGCCGTGACCGACTTCCCCGCGGCCGCCGGTGGTGGTACGGCGCTGAGCCGGGCGGAGTGGGTCGAGCAGACCTTGCCCGTATGGCGCTCACTGACCGAGCCGGTGGCCATCGGCGTCCGCTCCGCTATGAGCTCAGCGATGGAAAGCCAGATGAAGGAGTTGGGTGAGGCCGGCGGCGAGATGCAGATGCCCGGTATGCCACCTGGGATGAATCCAGCTGATCTGATGGGTCAGATGCAGCCGATGGTAGCCCGGATGAGTTCGGCCATGTTCGGTGCTCAAGTCGGACAAGCCGTGGGCGGTTTGGCAGGCGAGATCGTCAGCGGCACCGAAGTCGGTCTGCCCCTGATGCCCGAAGAGCAGGTGGCATTGCTGCCTGCCAATGTGGCGCTCTTCGCCGAGGGGCTTGAGGTCGATTCCGGTGAGGTCCACCTCTATCTCGCTGCGCGCGAGGCTGCTCGAGCGCGTCTCTTCGCGGGGGTGGCGTGGTTGGGTCCGCAACTACTGACGGCCGTGCAGGACTACGCCCGGGACATCAGCATCGACACTGACGCCATCGAGTCAGCCGTTCGCTCGGTCGATCCCAGCGATCCCAGCGCAATGCAGGAGGCCCTGGCGGATTCGCTGTTCACCCCAGAGCAGAGCGCGCCGCAAAAGGCCGCTTTGCGCCGTCTGGAGACCTTGCTAGCGCTCGTGGAGGGCTGGGTGGATGACGTCTCGGGCCGAGCGTGCAGCCCGCATCTCCCGCAGACCTCGGCGCTGGCCGAAGCCGTGCGACGTAGGCGGGCCACCGGCGGTCCGGCGGAGAAGGTCTTTGCCTCGTTGGTCGGCCTCGAGCTGCGCCCACGGCGCTTGCGTGATGCCGCCAATTTGTGGGCCGCGTTGGAGGCAGCGCGGGGCTCAGCCGGTCGCGACGCGGCCTGGGCGCATCCTGATGTCGCGCCGAGCGCAGAGGATTTGGACGACATCTTGGGCTATGTCGAGGGCTCAGCTGAAAGCGATGGGAGCGGTAGCGCACTGGACGCTGAGATCGACCAACTGCTGCGCGACGAGAACCCGTCCTCAGGGGCCTAAGCCAAGACGCCCGGCTCGTGGCGGTCCGCAACCAGGTCCGCCTCGACACCCCGTGCTCAGTCCAAGCAGTCCTGAGCACGGCTCGTGGACTAGTGTTGAGCACAATCCGGCCACATGTCGACGTTTCAGGACGCTTGCGAGGCCGGCCACAACGAGGAGGAAAACATGGCAGAAGGCACCGAGACCTATCAGGGCGAGTTCTACTGCGTGAAGTGCAAGGAAAAGCGCGAAGCAGAAGGACGCGTCGTCGAAACCAATGGGCGTCGCATGGCCAAGGGAACCTGCCCGACCTGCGGCACCAACCTGAACCGCATCCTGGGCAAGGCGGCTGCTTCCTAGTCTCCTCCCCACCACGCGAGCACAGGCGGCCCCCCACGACACACCGTGCGGGGTCGCTTTTGTCGTGACTGTGGACAACGTTCGGCCGCTCTCTCGCGGGCTGGCAGGCTGGCCGGATGTCGCACGCTCGGTTGGACTCCACCCGTCTCATTCGTCTGCGTTCCCACGCAAAGCCGCTACGCCGGGGGTTGGGCGAAGTCCAGTTCGGGCTCAATGCCGAGCACGGCGTGGTGGTCACCGGGCTGAGCGAGGCCGAAGTGGGTTGGCTGCTGTCGCTCAACCTGCAGCGCACGGGCGCCGACCGCGAGGTGCAGTTTCTCAACGGTGGCGCTGCTGCCCGCGCGTGGGGAGTCAGCGCGCCCCGGGTGGCAGACCTAGTTGATCTGCTGCGCCATCATGACCTCCTCGCTCCAGCTTCCGAGGCCCTAGCCACTCCGAGTAGCGCTCGGCAAGCTAGTGGCAACCTGCCGGATCGTGAGGGGCGGGCCCCATGGCACATCAGTATCTTGGGCAGCGGAAGAACAACCGAGAGCATCCGAGCAGGCGTCGCGGCTGTGCACTGTGTCGAGGTCTGCGATGCGTTGCTGCCTGGCCAACACCCCGACGCCGTTCTACTGATTGTCAACGACACGGTCGGCCCCTCAGATGCGGCAGCGTGGGCACGATCGCAGATTCGGCATGCCCCCGTCGTCGTCGATCAGCATCGGGTGGTGCTGGGCCCCGTCGTGAGTCCGGGCCGCGGTCCGTGCTTGATCTGCTTAGATCTGCGTCGGACAGACCGTGACCCGGCGTGGCCGCTGGTTGCCGCTCAGCTCGACTCAGCGCCCTCTGAATGGGCCGCGCCGGTCAATGCCGACCCCGCGATGACCGCAGTGGCAGCCGGGTTGTGTGCAGCTCTGGCAGCGGCCATGGCGCGCGGCATCCGGGTGCCGCCTGGTCTCACCTGGGAAGCAGACAGCCCACTTCCCGCGGTCACTACTCGTCACTGGCTGCAGCACCCACTGTGCCCAGTGCACAGACCTGAGGCGCTCACCACCTCTGGCCGAGGTGGGGCTTCTAGCGTGGAGCCTCACGCGGCTTGTTGATCTTTCCGAGGCCGGCCGCGACCTCGCTTGCGCTTGATCACGACACCTTCCAGGACGAACTCTCCACCCCAGACGCCCCAAGGCTCGGCTCGATCCAATGCACCGCGCAAGCATGCCTCGCGCAGTGGACAGGGCGCGCACAGCGCCTTGGCGACCTCGACCTGCTCGGTTGTCTCGGCGAACCACAGGTCGGGCGCGTTGACTCGACAGGGCAGGGCCTGCGGCGCGGAGCACTCCAGGCTGCTCCTACTGCCGTCTACCTGGGCGCGACTGCGTGTCGTTGTAGACACTGGGTTTTCCTTTCTCGCTGTGCCACAGGGCACAGAAGGGTCTGCGGGGATGTCGATGGAGGACGTCGGCTCCGCAGCCGAAAGGAAAGACCGGGTGAGACCCTAAAGAGTCGTCGTGGTGACCGATCGGCGCGGCGTGCCGGACGCGGAGCGATGCCGCTGCACTGTGAAGATCTTCATGGCCTGCCTCCCGAGTTCTCGGTCACCCGCGACGTGGTCGTCGCAGAACACAGTGGACGCTACGCCCCTCGGCGACAGAGCGCAACGCATTTATTGCGACGATTTTCTTGACCCTTGATCCCCGCCCAACGGTCCGCCGGATGATGCTCGCGACCTAGGTGGACGACGCGGACAAGGACGTCTTCAAGATGTTTAAGACCTCGTCGCCATACAGATCCAGTTTGCGCTGCCCGATGCCTACGATCTGGGCCAATCCGGCCCGGTCGGTCGGTGTTTGCTCGGCGATCGCGGTCAGGGTCGCGTCGGTAAAGACAACGAAAGCGGGCACCGACGCAGCCTTGGCACTCTCGCTGCGCCACGTCCGCAGCGCCTCGAACAACGCCTCGTCGTAGGTCGACGGACACTGTGCGCAGCGCCCGATCTTGCGTTCGGTCACAGTGGTCAAATCGCGTCCACAGGTGCGACACGCTCGCGGCACCCGCCGCTTCTTGGCCTTTCCGCCCCCGACCCTGTCGTCCGTGCCAGAGCCTACGGTGAGGCTTACCCCGAGCAGATCAGCGGCCGGGCGCAGGAATCGGCTGACCTTGCGGGTGGCCCGCCCACCGGGGCTTCGGCTGGCTGCCCAACTCAGATCCACGTGATGTTTGGCCCGCGTGACCGCGACATACAACAGTCGTCGCTCTTCGGCGATCTGCTCCTCACTGGTCGCCAACGAGATCGGCATCAGACCTTCACTGCACCCGATCACGAACACGTGATCCCATTCGAGTCCCTTAGCTGCATGCAGCGACGCCAAGGTGACGCCGTCGACGTCAGGGGCGTGTTGCTCGCTGGCTCGTCGGTCGAGTTCGAGGACCAGATCGGACAGTGGAGTTGGTTGATCGGGGTCATCGAAGGAGTCCGCCAACTCCACGACAGCCTGCAATGACTCCCAGCGCTCGCGCGCGGCGCCGCTCGCCGGTGAAGTCGCGGCGTGACCCAGGCTCGACAAAACGTCGCGCACTCGATCGGCGAGCGGTTTGCCCGGGGTGTCGCTGCGCACCTGACCGCGGAGCAGCACCATGGCTTGGCGCACCTCGGTGCGGGAGAAGAAGCGCTCGCCGCCGCGCACCAGATAGGCCAGGTTCTGGGCGGACAGCGCAGTCTCCACCTCTTGAGACTGCGCGTTGGTCCGGAACAACACCGCCATAGAGCCCGGCGATGCGCCGCCACGGACTCGCGTGGCAATCTCCTCAGCGACGGCTCTCGCCTCCGCCTCATCATCGGGGTAGGCGCTGAGCACCGGGACCGGGCCGCTGCCCTGTTGGCTGTGCAATGGCGCGGCACCGGCGTTGATTCGGTTGGCGAGTTCGACGATTTGCTGGCTGCTGCGGTAATTGCGGACCAAGCGCACCGTGTCTGCGTTCGGAAATCGCCGATGGAACTCGGTCAGGAACCGGGATGTGGCGCCGGTGAAGGAGTAGATGGTCTGCGCAGGGTCACCCACCACACATAGGTCCTCGCGGTCGCCCAGCCACAAATCCAACAATCGCTGCTGCAACGGATTGACGTCTTGATACTCATCGACAACAAAGTGACGGTATTGCTGATGGATCGCAGCAGCGATCTGCGGATGTTCAGCCAGGATGCCAACCATCAGCAGCAGCACGTCCTCGAAGTCGATGACGTTGCGCTCATCGCACACCTCGGCATATGTCTGCATCACGCGAGCCACCGCCGTAGCGTCGAGGTCGGCGACGGACCTGCCCCGGGCATGGCTGATGCCCGGATAACGCTCTGGAGTGATCATCGCCACCTTCGCCCATTCGATTTCGGAGGCGACGTCTCGCAGGCTGGTGCGATCCAGTCGCAGGCGCAGGCGGCCCGCTGCCTCGGCCAGGGCAGCGCCTTTATGCGCAGCAATATTTGGCGCCGGCCCGCCCACTACCTGCGGCCAGAAGAACTGCAACTGCCGCAGTGCCGCCGCGTGGAAAGTGCGCGCCTGAACCCCGAGGATCCCCAGGGTGCGCAACCGGGTCCTCATCTCCCCGGCAGCCTTGGCAGTGAACGTCAGCGCTAGCACGTGCTGTGGAGTCAACACACCGGCCGTGACGCCGTAGGCGATGCGATGGGTGATCGCTCGGGTCTTGCCCGCCCCGGCACCGGCCAGCACCACCATCGCGCCGCGGGGCCGTTCAGCGACCATGCGCTGCTCGGGATCGAGAGCGAGCAGGATGTCGTCGGGATGCGGTGGCGCGCTCACGATGGGTCCTTACCTCGAAAGGGACCCTCCAGCTCTCGAGGTTGCTCCAGTTCTTTGCCATACCAATTTTCAATCAGGCGGCGTGCAATGGAGACTCTCGGTGGCAGCGCGACGACGCCGGTGCGCACCGCGTAGGCAAGCTCACCTCGGGCGAACCAGCTTGCTTCCGCGATCTCCTGGGGGTCCAGCGCGAGCTCTGTGTCGATGGCATGCGCAGTGAAGCCGACCATCAACGAGGACGGGAAAGGCCATGGCTGGTTTCCGCGATAGACCACGTCGCGTACGTCTACCCCTACTTCCTCGCTGACCTCTCTGGCGACCGCGGTCTCCAACGACTCCCCCGCCTCCACGAATCCGGCCAGCACCGATAGCCGCCCCTGAGGCCAGTGCGGGCCACGGGCAAGAAGAAGTCGGTCTTCTGAGTCGATCACGGCCACGATCACCGCCGCGTCCGTGCGCGGGTGGTGTTGCGAGCCATCGTTCGGGCAGACCCTTACCCAGCCGCCCTCAGCAGGCTGGGTGGGCGTGCCGCACCGTGGACAACAGGGATATCGCTCATGCCAATTGGCCAAGGCCACGGCGCTGGTGAGCACCCCCGCGTCGGTGTCGCTCAGGCTTTCGCCGGCCTCGCGCAGCGTTTTCCATCCTTTGGCTGCGCTGTCTGGTCGCTCGCTTTCATCGACCGAGCGGACCACCGCGACATGGTCCCGGTCGCTGTCCTTGCCAAGGTAGAACGCTAGTCGGCGGCTGTCGGCGACGTCTGGAGAGCGAGGCACGAGGCGAAGTTCGCCGTCGACACGGCAGGTGCGCATCTTGGAGTCCACCAGGTCATAGACGCGGGTGCCGGAGCTGGAGAGGGCCGAACGCACCATGTCGCCATCGCGGCGATGCGTGCCGGCCCGATCCAAGGTGCCACGGGACAGAGACAGGTCCAGCAGTATCTCGTCGGCAACACTCACCCGCACACTGTAGGCGCCAACCTTGGCAGACCCTATGGCCGTTCACAGTCAGCAGGAGTCGACCTCACCCCAAGCACCGGGTTGTCAGCAGCGACATCGGCTGCCCACAGTGCCGTGGCGCTCCCGGCCATGCCTGCCTGGAATGACCGCGCACACGGCATACCGTGGCGGGGTGAGACGTAGTGACCTGGCACTGGCCGGTATTGCATGCGCAGCCGTTCCCGGTATGAAACCGACCTCGGTCCGCGAGGTCAGTCGACAACCGGTCGACGGACCTGCCACCCACCAAACGGCCATCGTTGAGGACAGCACCGGACGCACCTGGGTCATCCGCGCACCGCTGAGCGCCGTGGCGGGCGCAGAGTTGGAGCGCAACGAGTCCTTGGTCTCCCAACTCGGCAAGCACCTCCCGTTCAAGGCTCCGGCCGCGGTGGGATACGCCTCCCTCGGACCGGAGCAACCGCGAGCGGCGGTGTATCCGTACGTGGACGGATCGGCGCTGAACCTGCATGGCGTACCGGCCGGACCTGGGCTGGCCAGCGCCATCGGTCGAGCGATAGCCGCGATCCACAACATCCCGCGGGATGTTTTCGACGAACATGATGTGCCGGTCTTCGATGCGGCAGCGCATCGCGAGCGTCAGATATCCGAGCTCGATCGGGCGGCAGCGACTGGCATGGTGCCCACCGGACTCCTTGCACGTTGGGAACATGCCTTTGGAGCAGAGGCCCTGTGGAAGTTCAGCGCCACGCCGGTGCACGGGTCGCTGGATGGGGGCGCTTTTCTGGTTGCCTTCGCCGACGATGACGCATCTTCGGCTCGGGTGCTGGCGCTGACTCACTGGGATCAGGCCTGCGTCACTGACCCAGCTCAAGACTTCGCTGCGATGGTGGACCAACTCACTCCGGCGGCTTTCGAGTCGGTGCTCGAGAGTTATTCTCTGGCTCGTTCGAGCCGCCCGGATCCGCACCTGCGCCAGCGCGCCCGACTGGCGGCCGAAATGCGGTTGATCAGTGGACTAGCTCAAGCGGTCGCCACCAACGCAGATGTCCTCGTGCAGAACCGCATCGATGAGTTGCGCAAGTTGGACCGCTTGACCACTGCGGACTCCTCTTTGGTCCCGGTGCCCCCATCAACTGAGACCGCCCCAGATCCAGCCGGCCAGTCAGCGGCTGCGACGACGGCGACGAGCGCTCTGGCCACCGATCCCGGGGGTGAAGACGACTGGGCCAACGAGGTGGATGAGGTCGGCGAGGCTTCCGGCGACGAGTCCGCGTTCGTGGAGTCCACACACAATGAGCCGACCGGTGATGAGCTGGGCACCAGTGGTCCCACCGATGAGCGCTTGTTAGACGATGGATCGGCCCACATTGACGCCGACGAGGACGACGATGAGCAGCCGGTTGAGGTGGAGCACACCTCTGACAGCGAGTTTGTTGCAGTCCACCCGCCTGCTGATGACTTGTCTCATCCGGCCGACACCGACGTGAGCGTCCCGACGATGGGCGTCAGCGCAGCGGGCGATGGGTGGGACGGTGAGATCGAGGGTGATGACGACGTTCCGGTGATCGATCTGGACGATGAGGACGCCACCGAGGCTCTGCCGCGGGTACGCCTCGGTGAGGACCTCGAGGAATCACGCCGGCTGCACGACCTCTACGACATGCCTGATGAGGAACTCGATGACCCTTCGGCTTCAGATGAAGGGGAGGCTGAGGCCCCCGGTGGCTTTGACGGGCAGACGGCATCACGATGAGTCGCCGGCAAAGGCAGCCTCGATCTTCGCCTCAAAGTCGGTGCCCATCGCCAATTCGGGCCACACGGTCTCGCCAGTCGCTGCGAAGTAGAAGGCGCCATCGACCATCGAGGTCGGCACTTTGTGCAAGCGCGCATAGGCCATCCGGTAGACCTCCAACTGCATCGCCCTGTGCGCAAGTTCGCGCTCGCCCGGGCGCTGACCGGACTTCCAGTCCACCACGGTGTAGCCGCCATCTGAGCGCTTGAAGACCGCATCGATGCGTCCGCGGATGGTACGTCCTGCCAGATGCGTGGTCACCGCTAGTTCAATCGCCACAGGTCTCTGATCGGCCCAGCTGCTGCTGAGAAAGCGGCGTTGCATCTGCTCGAGTTCGCCCGACTCGACCGTGTACTCCGCCAGGTTCTCGGGAGTGTCACTGTCACGAGAGTCTGCTACGGCTTCGTAGGTGGCTGGAGTTGTCACCTCGAGTGCTTCACCTCCCACGTGGTCCCACAAGGTGGGACGCGCGTAGTGTTGCTCGATCCACGCGTGCAGCCCGGTGCCAACCTCGGCGGCCTCACTCGGCGGCTGGGGCAAGGGGCGCCGCAAGCGCCGTAGGAATCCGTCTCGGTTGCGGGAGAGATCCAACAATGCCGAGGTCGACATGATGTCGGGCATGTCGACCACGAGCCCTTCGCGGGCGGTGCCGAGACGTTGGCTTCGTTCGGCGAGCAGCATCTGGACCACTTCGGGATCAGCTACCGTTCCGGCTGGGTTATCCACCATCAGCTCGTCGCTGCGGGTGCCCTGCGCTGACATCGCGGTGGCGACGAGGTCGATCACGGCCGCCCGTCGGCGACCTGGTAGCCCGGGCCACGACGCGGTGTTCTCCAGGGCAGCGAGCGGGTTGGGCGTCTCAGCGGAGGTGGGCATGTCCGCCCACGGCCCGACCCGCAGGCCATCTGCGGCCAAGTTCGGGCTCGCGATGACATCGGCGAGGAAGCGTGAGGTCACCCGCGGTTTCTTTCCGGTGGACCAT
>JBATUU010000362.1:0-9719 GCA_049671385.1 Ornithinimicrobium sp.
GGCTTGGCCGTGATGCTGATGCTGATCGCCTTCAGCGCCACCGCTGGCCTCACCGGCGCCGAGGTCGCGATCGCCGGAGGCTCGGCCGTGCTAGCCCAGCGTCTGCTGGAGGCTGTATTTGGCGACGAAGCGGTGCGCGCAATGTCGCGCAAGGCCCGCGCGGCTCTGCTGCGCCGCGCCGAAGAGCTGTTGACGACCGAGCGTGCCCGATTCGATCAGGTGCTGGATGAGGTGCCCTTGTCGCGGTTGGCGATCGAAGACGTTGCCGCAGCGAGCGCGGAAGTAGACAAGGCGAAGTGATGGCGCGCCGCGGTCAGATCAAGGGCGATGCCGGTACGACGTTGCTGTGGCGGGCCGACCAACTCGATCAAGCCTTGGCGATCGGCGGCGAGCACCTCGACGCCGACCACGTAGCACGAGCACGGAAATTGATCAGCAAGGTGCGCGAGCGCTGGGCGCTCAAGGGCGGGCGGACAGTGGTGAGTCTGGCGGGGGCGACCGGGTCGGGGAAGTCCAGCCTCTTCAACATCCTGGCCGGTGACGATGTCGTGACAGCAGGCGTGCGGCGCCCGACGACCTCGCATGCGACAGCTGCGATCTGGGGTGAGGAAGACCCGGCCGATCTGCTGGACTGGCTCGGGGTGCCGAGCCGCCACCAGGTCGATGGCGGGTTTGACGTGTCGCACGGTGATGAACACGACAGCAACGACCCGCCGGAGTCGGTCGACCTCGACGGGCTGGTACTCATCGATCTGCCGGACTTTGACTCCACTGAGATGGCTCACCGGATCGAGGCGGACCGCATGCTGGAGCGCTCGGACGTGTTCGTCTGGGTGACCGATCCTCAGAAATACGCCGATGCCCGGCTGCACGAGGACTACCTTGCCACCCTGCGTCATCACGAATCTGTGATGCTCGTCGTGCTCAATCAGGTGGATCGCGTCCAAGGCGGGGTTGGTGTAGGCAGCGTCGATCAGATCGCGGCGGATCTTCGGTCGTTGATCAAGGCCGATGGAGCAGGAGACTTCGAGGTGATCGCTACCTCGGCCCGGTTGGGTACTGGGGTCCAGGACCTGAGAACTGCCATCGGTGAGGTGGTAGCTGCCCGCAACGCCGCAGAGCAACGACTGACCGGTGACATCACAACGATCAGCCAGACCCTGCTGGACGGCGTCGCTGACTCTGAGCCGCAGATGACCACAGAGCGCGCTTCGGTGCTGAACGCGGCGCTGGGCCGATCAGCCGGCATACCTGTGGTTTTGCAGGCGGTGCAGCAGGACTATCTGCGACAAAGCCGGGCTAAGGCGGGATGGCCGTTCACGCGTTGGGTGGCGGGGTTGCGCCCGAGCCCGCTGCGCCGCTTGCGGCTCGGGGCTGATAGCCCGACAGGGGCGATCTCGGCTGAGGATGTGCGCACCGTGTTGGGCAGATCGTCCTTGCCGCCCGCCTCGTCGGCGGCCCGCGCGGCGGTGGATTTGGCGACACGGGATCTGGGCGAAGTGGCTTCGGCCGGCCTGCCTGTTCGTTGGGTCGAGGCGGTCAAGGATGCTGCCACCCCCGATGAGTCATCCCTGGTAGACGCCCTCGACCTTGCCGTCGTCAACACACCGTTGCGTGCGCGAGACCCCTGGTGGTGGGCGGTGGGGCGATTCCTCCAACTCGTGTTGGCGATGTGCGTCGTTGCTGGCTTCGTGTGGCTGACCACCATTGCGGTGCTGGGATGGCTGCAGATCGATGTTGGTGTGCCTACCTGGGGTCCGGTCCCGATCCCGCTGGTGTTATTCGGAGGCGGTATCGCGGCAGGTCTGCTCCTAGCTGTGCTCGCTCGAGTCGTGGGGCGTGCCGGGGCGGTGCGCCGTCGGGCGCTGATCGAGGACCGGATGGATGAATCCATCTCGGCAGTGGCCCGGCAACACGTCCGGGACCCGGTGGCCGCTGTGCTGAGCCAGCACCGACAGACCCGCCAGCAGCTGCGAGCCGCCTGCTCGAGCTAGCTCCGCGTCGCCGACTCATCGACGCACCTCTCGTAGCAGGCCCCCTCAGGCACGTTCGCCGTCCACACCCCCGGCGCTAGGTGTCCCCTGTCCACAGATCGACGGACAGACCGGGATGGCCCCCCTGTCTTGCCCAAACCTGACCGTGGAGCTGCCGACCGGTGCAGCCATAGGTGAGGAGGAGCAGGGCATGAGTGAAAGCACAGTGACTGTCCGCGGGAACGTCACGGCGGATCCCCAGGTCAAGCACGGTCGAGAGTCGGGTGTGCCGTTCACGGTCTTCGGGATCGCTGAAAATCGCAGTCGACGCGACGCCAACGGAGACCAGGTGCATATGGGCACGAGCTTCTTTGAGGTGATCGCCTTTCGTGCGTTGGGCCACAACGTCGCGGACTCGCTCGGCAAGGGTGACCCGGTGATCGTGCATGGCCGCCTGCAGATCAACGATTGGGAGAACGGTGAGCGAAGTGGGACAACTGCTCAAATCGATGCGTTTGCGATCGGTCCGGACCTGACCTTTGGCACCTCGGAGTTCACCAAGCGTCGGCGCAGTCAGCCTGCCAGCCAGGACCGGGTGAGCCTTGAGGTGGGCGGAGTCCCGGTCTCGGTCACCCCCGACGGAGAGGTCGTGGAGACAGTCGACGGATTAAATTCACAACAGGTGCCCCTGGCCAGTTAGCCTGATCAGATGGCCGAGTTTATTTACACGATGAGTCGCGCCCGAAAGGCACACGGCGAGAAGGTCATCCTGGATGACGTCACGATGTCGTTCTACCCCGGGGCCAAGATTGGTGTGGTGGGGCCGAACGGAGCGGGCAAGTCCACGATCCTGAAAATCATGGCGGGGTTGGAGCAAGCCAGCAACGGCGAAGCCCGGCTGACGCCGGGGTACTCGGTGGGTATCTTGCTGCAGGAGCCGCCGCTGAACGAAGACAAGACGGTGCTCGGCAATGTCCAAGAAGGTGTCGGTGACATCCTCGACAAGGTCGTTCGGTTCAACGCCATCGGTGAGGAAATGGCCGAGCCGGACGCTGACTTCGACGCACTGATGGCTGAGATGGGCAAACTGCAGGAGGACATCGACAACGCCGACGCGTGGGACCTTGACTCCCAGCTGGAGCAGGCGATGGATGCGTTGCAATGCCCGCCGGCCGACGCTGATGTGACCGTTCTCTCTGGGGGAGAGCGTCGCCGGGTGGCACTGTGCAAGTTGCTGCTGTCCAAGCCGGACCTGTTGTTACTCGATGAGCCCACCAACCATCTCGACGCGGAGAGCGTCCAGTGGCTAGAACAGCACTTAGCCAGTTACCCGGGTGCGGTCCTGGCTGTGACTCACGACCGGTATTTCTTGGACAACGTGGCGCAGTGGATCGCAGAGGTCGATCGCGGCCGCCTGTACCCCTACGAGGGCAACTACTCGACGTACTTGGAGAAGAAGCGCGAGCGCCTGGCCGTCCAGGGCAAGAAGGACGCCAAGCTCGCCAAGCGGTTGGAAAAGGAACTGGAGTGGGTGCGCTCCAACGCCAAGGCCAAGCAGACCAAGAGCAAAGCCCGGCTGAGCCGCTATGAGGAGATGGCTGCCGAAGCGGACAAGACCCGCAAGCTCGACTTCGAAGAGATCGCTATCCCGCCGGGTCCTCGATTGGGTTCGCAGGTGATCGAGGTCAACGATTTGAAGAAGGGCTTCGGCGATCGGGTGCTGATCGATGACTTGTCCTTCACGTTGCCGCGCAACGGAATCGTCGGTGTGATCGGACCCAATGGGGTCGGCAAGACCACGCTGTTCAAGACCATCGTGGGCATGGAAGAGCCGGATGACGGCTCGGTGAAGGTCGGCGAAACGGTCAACATCTCCTACGTCGACCAGAATCGTGGCGGCATCGACCCCAACAAGTCACTGTGGGAGGTCGTCTCGGACGGCAACGACTTCATTGAGGTCGGCAAAGTCGAGATCCCCTCGCGTGCCTACGTCTCACAGTTCGGTTTCAAGGGCCCGGATCAGCAAAAGAAGGCAGGCGTGCTGTCCGGTGGGGAACGCAACCGGCTCAACCTGGCGCTCACCCTGAAGCAGGGCGGCAACTTGCTGTTGTTGGACGAACCCACCAACGACCTTGACGTGGAGACGCTCGGCTCGCTGGAGAACGCGCTGCTGAGTTTCCCGGGATGCGCCGTGGTGATCAGCCACGACCGGTGGTTCCTGGACCGCGTCGCGACACACATCTTGGCCTATGAAGGCACTGATGAGGACCCGGACAACTGGTACTGGTTCGAGGGCAACTACGGAGCGTATGAGGCGAACAAAGTGGAGCGTCTCGGGGTTGAAGCCGCCCGGCCGCACCGCGTGACCTACCGCAAACTGACGCGCAGTTAGGCCGGGTGGCGGGCGACCAGCCCGTCCAGGATCAGGTCCAGCACGAAGGTAAAACTGGCGTCCACCTCGCCGTGCTCCACGTGGCGTGCGACGTGCTCTGCCATCCGAGGGTAGGTCTGTTGGTCGAGTGCGGACAAGAACGCGCGAGCCCGGTCGGCGAAGTCCTCGCGCTCTGGGCCGGGGAGGGTGGACTGGGTCACTTCGGCGTTCTGCAGAGCGAAGCCAACCACGTGATTGGACAGCGCGTGAAAGCCCTGATGCGGTACCTCTGGGCCGAGGTCAGAGATCTGCAGTGTGCCGAGCCATGACTCCATCAGCTGCAACCGAGCAGGTCCGATGGGGGTGCTTGACCACAACGGACTGACCCACGGGTGCTCTAGCAGGCAGTCATGCGCCGAGAGGCATGAGCGCCGTAGCGCCTGCTGCCACTGTTCGTGGCCTCCTGCCGCGCCAGTGCCTTCGACATCGGGAAGGTCGATGTCGGTCACGACCAGATCCACCATCCCCGCCAGCAGATCGGCCTTGCTGGCGACGTGGTTGTACAGCGACATCACCTCGTACCCCAGGGTCGTGGCCAGGCCGCGCATGGTCAACCGGCTCACGCCGCCGGAGTCGGCGACCTCGACGCCCCCGCGCAGAACGCGCTCGCGCGTGAGGGTTGAGCGGGCAGAGTCGAGGGAAGGTGCCTCGGGCATTTGACTAACGTACACCGTACGCCGTAACGTACAATGTACGTGACGACCCGAGAGGATGCTGATGTGAGGTCTGTGGCATGTCCCCGATATGGGGGCCCCGACGTGCTGGAACTGCGCGATGTTCCGATTCCGGTGCCCACTGACGGTGAGGTGCTGGTGCGCGTGCATGCCGCCGGACTGAACGCGGCAGACTGGCATGTGATGCGAGCTGATCCGGCGATCGTGCGACTGGGCCAAGGCCTTCGGCGACCGAAGATCAAGGCGTTGGGCTCTGACATCGCCGGGACGGTGCACACACTGGGTCGGGGCGTGCATGGCCTAGCGGTCGCAGACGAGGTTCTCGGTGAATTGTCGGCCAGTGGCTGCGGTGCCTTCGCGGAGTACGTCTGCGTGCCACAGAAATTCATCGCCGCAAAGCCTGTGCATCTGAGTTTCGAGGAGGCTGCTGTGCTTCCGGTATCAGGTATCACTGCGCTCCAGGCGCTGCGGGACCAGGCGATGCTTAGGGCAGGAGAGACTGTCTTGGTGCACGGCGCGTCGGGCGGAGTGGGCCCGTATGCCGTGCAGCTTGCAGTGGCTATGGGTGGACAGGTCACGGCCGTGTGTAGTGCCGCCAAAATAGATGGGATCCGCGCGCTGGGGGCCGCCGAGGTTGTGGACTACGGAGTCGACGACGTGTTTGCGGGCGGCCGCCAATGGGATGTGATCTTGGGCGTCAACGGCTTTCAGGCGTTGACGCGTTACCGGGACGCGCTGAAGCCCGGTGGGCGCTACCTGATGATCGGCGGCACCGGCAAGCAGATGTTCCAGGGCATCGTGAGTGGTCGGTTCAGGTCGCGCGGCGGCAGGACGCTGGGCTACGTCGTCGCTACGCCGGATGCTGAGAAGCTGGCGACAGTGGCCGGGTATGCGCACAGCGGCCAGCTCCGGCCACACATCGATCGCACCTTTGCGCTCGAAGAGTACGAGGAGGCCATGCGGTATCTCGAGGATGGTCATAGTCACGGCAAGAGCGTCTTCTCGATCTACGGTGGTGACTCCTGAGTCGTCGCCGCGTCCCCCCGCTGCCTGCGCGCGCTGGGATAGATGCCGCGAGAGTCCGGATGCCCGCCGATGGTGCGTGGGCGAGCGTCTTCGACTTTCTGACGGAGCGGACAGGACTTGCGCGCGCTGATCTGTTGCGTCAAGCCGAAGTCGGCGAGGTGCTGCTGGGTGATGGAACGACGGTCGGTGCGGAGACGGCATACCGGCCGAACGGGGTTGTCTATCTATACCGAGCCCTTCGCCCCGAGGTGCCTGTGCCCTTCGAACTCCGTGTGCTGCATCATGATGAGCACATCATCGTTGTCGACAAGCCACCGTTCCTGGCCACCATGCCTAGGGGAAGTCACATCGTCGAAAGCGTCGTGACCCGGTTGCGACAAGATGCTGAGCTCGCGGACGCGGCGCCCGCCCACCGACTGGACCGGCTCACCGCGGGAGTCCTGCTGTTGACACTGCGGCCCGAGGTCCGAGCGGCCTACCAGATGATGTTCGCTCGCGGTGAAGTAGCCAAGAGCTACCGCGCACTCGCGCCGCTGAGGAAGGCGCTGGCCGAGCCGGTCACCGTATCGAACCGGATCGCGAAGCCTCGCGGACAACTACAAGCCAGCGTGGTGCCAGGCGAGGGGAACGCGAGGAGCACCGTCCAACTCCTCAGCCAGCGAGCCGAGGTGGGGGAGTACGTGCTGCATCCGCATACCGGCAAAACACATCAACTGCGGGTGCACTGCTGTGGGCTGGGTATCCCGATCCTCGGCGACCCGCTGTATCCACACGTGCGCGAGGTGGCCCCTGACGACTTCAGCGACCCATTGCAGTTGCTGGCGCAGCGCCTAGAGTTCGAGGATCCGCTGAGCGGGGAGAGCCGGTGCTTTGAGTCGAGGAGGACGTTGGGTCATGGCTGATGTGGTTGCACTGCTGCGAAGCGTCAATGTCGGCGGTAATCGGATGAAGATGGATTGGTTGCGGGGGCTGGCCACGGACGTGGGCTGTCGCAACGTGCGCACGATCCTGGCAACCGGCAACATCGTGATGAGTGAGCCCGACGACATCGCGGCGACAGGCAAGTCGTTGGAGCAGGCGCTCGAGCAGCAGTTCGGCAAGATCGCGGTGATCATGCGCACGCATGAGCAGTTGCTCTCTGCGATAGCGCGCAATCCGTGGGCAGAGTCGGTCGACTCCGGCGACCTGGAAGGCCGAGCGGTGCACACCATGTTTTGCGACGCAGCCGCTCCGGCCACGGTGGTCAACGTCCTGCAGCCACAGGACAGCGATGACGAGTTTGCTGTCTCTGAGGCTGAGGTCTACCTGAAGCTCGCTGGCTCGGCTGCGGACACCCGATTCACCGGCACGTGGTTTGAGCGACACCTGGGCATCACCGGCACGATGCGCAATCACAACACAGTGCTAAAAGTCGCGGCTGGCACCGCGTGAACCACCCGCCTCGAGCCTGGCAGGTGTCTATTTTCAAAGGTAGACACTCCGGCGCCGGTCTTCGCTGACGCGCGGCGATCATCCGGGTGAGATCAGATCTCCTGGCCCAGAGTGGGTGAGTTGTTCTCGACGGGGTGGCAATCCGCGCCGCAGCCCGTTATCGATGGCGGTGAATCCGCGGTGGCCCGGCGATGCAGCACCGCGTGGTCGACGCCGATGTGGAGGTCCTCGCCATGGACGTGTGCGGTGCCGTCGATGATCAGCGAGTGCCCGTCGTCCACATCGGGGGGATAGAGCAACGTGACGTGTGGGTGGGATCGGGCGAGGGTCACGGCTGAGCGGCCGGGGGCGTCGGCATGCAACATGCCGTCGGCGAGTGTTGGCACCACTTGCACCACGTGGGGTCGTTCGCGTCCAGGGCTGAGCAGGTATGCGATCGGGCGGTCAGCGATGGCCTGCGCCAATTCGGTCAGCTCGACCTCGATGCTCATGACAGCAAGCATGCCCGAGAATGAGCCGTATGGATATGTCGTCCACGCCGCCGGTCACTGGGTTGTTGCTCGCCGCGGGCCAAGGAACTCGGATGGGCCAGCCCAAGGCCATCGTGGAGATCGGGGGGCGCACACTGTGCGAAATCGCGGTCCAGGCGCTCCTGGCTGGGGGGTGCCGAGATGTGCTGGTTGTCTTGGGCGCCGACGCGCAGCGAGTGCGTTCGAGGTTGGAGATGAGCCCAACGCTGCAGGCCGACATAGTGACTACAACTGAGTGCGCACAGTGGGCCGATGGCATCAGTGCATCGTTGCGCACCGGTCTGGCCTCCCTGGCGGCTCGCGGCAGGACATGTCCGGCGGCGACTCTTGTGCACCTAGTGGACGTGCCTGACATCGGAGCCGATGTGGTTGCGCGGGTGCTGGAGCGAGGGCAAAGGTCGCCGGCACTGGCTCGCGTGCTTGTCCGGGCTAGCTTCAATGGTCAGTCGGGGCATCCGGCGCTGATCGGTCAGGCGCACTGGCAGGGCGTCATGGACAGCGCACATGGTGACCGGGGTGCCGGTCCATACCTGCGCCGATCCGAGGCCACCCTCATCGAGTGCAGCGATCTGGCTGCTGGCCGCGACCTCGACACGCCTCGTGAGCTGGCGGCATACCTTGCTCACGGGGAGGGCCCGCGTGCAGGTCCGGTCGAATAGCCACGACTGGCTCGTGCTGTCGCGGCCAGAGACGGACGACGTGCAGCCCAGTGACGTGGCTCACTCGATAGTCTCGCTGACGTGACACACGACGCCATGCCAAAGTCCACACGGCGCGCTGAGGCGCTCACGAGTCCGACAACGGTGGCGCAAGCATTGGCCGAGACCGGGTATCTGGCCGACGAGGGTCTGGCCACGATGACGTTCTTGGCTGGGCAGCTACAGCGGCCAGTCTTGCTGGAGGGTGAGCCGGGGACGGGCAAGACCGCGTTGGCCGAGGCGCTCGCGCACGTCTTCGAAGTACCGGTCATCCGGTTGCAGTGCTATGAGGGAATCGACGCCAGCCAGGCGCTGTACGACTGGGACTTCCCACGTCAGATCTTGCACCTGCGCGCGATTGAAGCGGCGGCTGCCGGTGGTGGGGCGACCGAGCTCGAGGCGGAGTTGTATGACGCCCGCTTTCTGCTTGCGCGTCCGCTGTTGAAGGCTCTACGTGAACCGGGGTCAGTGCTGCTGATCGATGAGATTGACCGCGCTGACGATGAGTTCGAGGCCTTCTTGTTGGAGGTGTTGTCGACCTGGGCGGTGACCATCCCCGAGATCGGCACGGTACAGGCTCTCGACCCTCCGTTCGTCGTGTTGACCTCCAACCGGACGCGAGAGCTGCATGACGCGTTGAAACGTCGGTGTCTTTATCACTGGATAGACCACCCGGGTCTAGAGCGGGAGTTGGCCATCGTGCGGACCCGGCTTCCGGAGGTGGCCGAGTCGTTGGCCTCTCAGGTTGTGACGTTGGTGCAGCAGTTGCGTGCCGAGGGCGAACTGATCAAGCCGCCAGGTGTTGCCGAGACCCTCGACTGGGCACGAGCCGTTCACGCACTGGGCAGCAGCTCACTCGATGTCGAAGTTGCAGCGGCCACGGTCGGCAGCGCCGTGAAGTATCGGGAGGATAGTGAGCGGGTGCGTGCCTCCCTCGACCGCATGTTGGCCCGATA
>JBATUU010000363.1:0-8036 GCA_049671385.1 Ornithinimicrobium sp.
GTCAAGCTCAACGTGCATACCCGTCGCTGGGCGGGCGTCCCGTTCTACCTGCGCACCGGCAAGCGACTGGGCAAGCGGGTGACCGAGATCGCGGTCGTCTTCAAGCAGGCACCGCACTTGCCGTTCACCAGCACCGCCACTGAGGACCTCGGCCGCAACGCCATCGTGATCCGCGTCCAGCCGGACGAAGGCGTCACCGTGCGGTTCGGCTCCAAGGTCCCGGGCTCTCAGATGGAGGTGCGGGACGTGACAATGGACTTCGGCTACGGGGCATCCTTCACCGAGTCCAGTCCCGAGGCATACGAGCGGCTCATCCTGGAAGTGCTGTTGGGCGATCCCCCGCTGTTCCCCAGGCACGAGGAGGTGGATCTGTCGTGGCAGATTCTGGACCCGATCGTCGATCACTGGCGACGAAGCTCTCAGCCTCCCCACGACTACCCTGCCGGCACCTGGGGACCCCCTGAGTCCGACGAGATGATGCGAGCCGACGGCCGCGAATGGAGACTTCCGTGATCGTCGATCTGCCCAGCACCACCACGGGCACCATCAGCAAGCGGTTGGTCAGCCTGCGCAACGAGGTCGGCGCAATGGCCATGGGGCGCGTGCTGACGCTGCTGGTCGCGGTCGATGAGACCGGTGCTGACGAAGCCGTCGCGGCCGCCAACGACGCCACCCGCCAGCATCCTGCGCGGATCATCGTGGTCGTTCGCGGCAACGGTCGGGGCAAACAACGACTGGACGCGCAGATCCGGCTCGGTGGTGACGCTGGCGCCAGCGAGATCGTCGTGCTGCGGCTGTACGGCGCGTTGGCCGATCATGGCGATGCGGTGGTCGTCCCGTTGCTTCTGCCCGACTCGCCAATCGTGGCGTGGTGGCCCGGGGAGCCACCGGCCAACGTGGCCGAATCGCCGTTGGGCAAGTTGGCTCACCGGCGCATTACCGACGCTGCACCGTGCGCCAAGCCCGCGCGACAGTTGAAGCGTCGGGCACAGCACTACAGCGGCGGCGACACCGACCTCACATGGACACGAATCACCCGGTGGCGGGCCCTGCTCGCCGCGACGCTCGACGGTCAGTCTGTTGAGCCGGTGACCTCCGCCACGGTGGTCGCCGAGCCTGCTTGTGCCAGCGCCGACTTGTTGGCTGGATGGTTGGCTGGCGCCCTCGACATACCGGTGCTGCGCGCGCGCAGCCAAGTGGGCACCGGCCTGGTGAGCGTGCGTATGCAACGTAAGAGCGGCCCCATCGACCTGGTCCGCGTGGCGGGTCAAGTGGCTAGTCTGTCTCAGCCGAGCCAACCCACACGTGAGGTGGCGCTGCTGGAGCCGGGTTTGCCCGAGTCGTTGGCGGCCGAGTTGCGTCGACTCGATGCCGACCAGGTGTATGCCGCGGCGCTGTGTCAGGGACTGCCCAAGGTCTCGAAGCGGTCGCTCACCCAGGCGGAGGCGATTCGCGCCGGTGAAGCCCTGGAGCGGCCTGAGGCTATGAAGAAGCAGCCGGGTGCCGTCTTGAGCTCTCGGGCCCTGACCCGGACGTCCCCCAAGATGGACTCCCCTGCGCCGCAGCGGCTGCAAGAAGCCGTCGAAGAAAGGTTGTCGGACGTGCAATCGACCCGGTCCGAGACACGTGAGGACAAGGCGTCTCTGGCTGCATCGGTAGCCGAACGTATCGCCGAAATTATCAGTGATGCCGTCGCGGAGCGGGGCGTCGCCCACCTCTGCCTGACGGGGGGTTCCATGGGCAGCGAGGTCGTTCAGGCCCTGGCCACCTCGACGGGTGGCGCCACCTGGTGGTCCGACGTCCACGTCTGGTGGGGTGACGAGCGGTTCGTCCCGCTCGGCCACGAGGACCGCACCGATCAGCAGGCCGATGACGCGGGACTGGGATCCTGGGGTGTGCCGGAATCTTCGGTCCACCGGCTGCTCGGTGCGCGTGCCGATACCGACGATGTCACCAACGACCTCGCGGGTCTGCCGGCCGCAGCGACCGACTACGCGGCGCAGCTGGCGTCCCTGGCCGAGCCTGTCAGCACTCCGGAAGATGTGCCCTCCCCCACGTTCGACGTCATGCTGCTCGGACTGGGCCCGGACACGCACATCGCCTCGCTCTTTCCCGGACGCGACGAGGTGACAATCTCCGACCCGGCCATCACCACGGTGGCAGTGACGGGCTCCCCCAAGCCGCCGCCACTGCGGGTGTCTTTGACCGTGCCCGCTCTGCGGAAGTCGCGGTCGGTGTTCTTCATCGTCGCCGGCGCCGACAAGGCCGAAGCAGTGACATCGGCTCGAGATGCAGCTCCAGACACTGCGAGCGTGCCCGGGTCGTGGGTACGTGGTCAACAGGACACCATCTGGTGGCTGGATAGCGCTGCCGCCGGGGATGGCTGACCCCACACTGCCAGCCCTTAGGTCGCCGTAGCGGAGTTGCGCTCGGCGAGCAGGGCGAACGCCTCTTTGAGCTCGTCGGGGTGCAGCACGTCAACGTCGGTATCGAAGCGGTTCAGCGATGTTGCTAAAGCGACCCAGGACCAGCCTCCGGCCTCGAGGCTACAGCGGTGACCGCCCAGGTCCTCCACGACGGCGTCACCGACGAACGGCACCACAGAACTGGCCGGTCGATGCAGGATCACCTTGCCGACGCATGGCCACTGGTTGGTGTCGCGAGAGCCGGTGAAGCGGTTCAACACGTACGTGGCGACGTCGCCGCCAGGGACGGCACGGGCCGCGAAACGTGGACCGCTCGGGGTGCGGGTCGAGATGCGATCGGCGCGGAAGAGGCGCCAGTCATCTCTATCGAGGTCCCAGGCGACCAGGTACCAGCGGCCACTGGACGTCACCAGGTGATGGGGCTCGACGCGGCGAGGAGGTGGCACCTCGTCAGCGAGGTGTGGCTGGCGGCTCCGGTAGTCGAAGCGGAGCACCCGGTGGGCGTGCACCGCGGCTGACAGCTTGATGAGCACCTCGGTTGAGACTGATGCGGCCGGCGTATCGGGGGGCCGGCTGGAAATAGCGGTGAACTCCAATGCGGCCAGACGGTGTCGCAACCGCGATGGCATCACCTGTCGGAGAGTCGCCAGAGCGCGCGCGGCGTCATCCTCGATGCCCACCCCGGTGAACATCGCAGCCTGGAGTGCTACCGCCAGAGCAATGACCTGCTCGTCGTCGAAGAGAAGAGGCGGCAATTGATCTCCGGCATCGAGTCGGTACCCGCCATCTGGGCCCATCGTGGACTGAATGCTGTAGCCCATCTCGCGCAACTGGTCGACGTCGCGGCGTACGGTTCGACGGCTGATCTCCAACCTCTCAGCCAGCACGGGGCCAGGCCAGTCGCGCCGGATCTGCAGCAGGGACAGCAGGCTGAGCAACCGCGAAGTACTGCTAGCCGTCATGTCATGATCGTAGGCGACATATAGGACTTAATTTGACCTATACATCTGTGATCGTGGTTCTTGTCGGGAGAAGCCCGACACCTCTTCCAAGGAGCAGATATGAGCCTCACGACCACCACGCACCTCAACTTCAACGGCGACGCCCACGCGGCCCTGAACTTCTACCAGTCCGTTTTCGGCGGGCAGAGCCAGATCAGCACCTATGCCGACTTCGGTATGCCCGCCGATGCGCCGGGGGCGGACAAGGTGGTCTTCGGCCAGTTGAAGACCGAAGACGGCTTCGCAGTGATGGCCTACGACGTCCCCGAGCAGCAGTCAACAGCGCCGCAGCAGAGGGGGTCGACCCATCGTGAGCACGGTGTCACCGTCACCGACCAGCGATTCTTTGTCTCGGTTGAAGGCGAAACCCTCGAGCAGATGGAGGACTATTGGCAGGCTCTGGAGGCAGGAGCCTCGATCGTGGAGCCCCTGGCTGCATCAGCCTGGAGTGCCGGATTCGGGATGCTCACCGACCGATTCGGTGTCACCTGGATTCTGGGGGTCGCCGCCGACCCAACGTCGGACTGAGGCAACTCGGCTCGTGCGCGGGTGCGGGTCAGGCCGAGCCCGAGCCGATGCCGCGACCGCGCATGGATTTCAGGGCCTCGTCGAGAAGTTGTGCACCGTCGACGTCGGAGCGGCGTTCCTTGACGTAGGCCAGGTGCGTCTTGAACGGTTCAATGCGCACTGCCTCCGGAGGGTTCTCGCGGTCCTGTCCCGCAGGCAGTCCGCAGCGAGGGCACTCCCACTTCTCGGGCACCTCCACATCCTCGGCCCCAGAGAAACTCGGAGTGGACTCGTGGTCCTTGGCGCACCAGTACGACACGGTGACTACCTGGGCATCGACACCTCGCTCGGCCTCTCCCATCGGCCCACTGCCAACTCGACTGCCTTTGATCGTGTTCGTGCCGACCACGGGGGCTCCTATCAGTTCATAGTTTTAGACGATGATGCCGATACCGACGACAGAGGTGATCCAGATGACAGCCATGGCAATCGTGATGCGGTTGAGGTTGCGCTCTGCGATCGAGGAGCCCCCCAGGCTGCTGGACATACCCCCGCCGAACATGTCCGATAGCCCACCCCCACGACCCTTGTGCATCAGGATCAAGAAGATCATGAGAAAGCCGCTCAGCACGAGGAGAACATTCAGCAGCACAAGACTCCATGCCATGTCACGGTCTCACTCTCTGCTGGTGGATTGGGCTGGGGTCGGACGAGGACAAGGGTAACCCAACGCGCCTAGTCGCCGGTGCCACCATGATGCTGGCGATATCGGCAGATCGAGGCGAAGTCCTCGACGTTGATAGAGGCTCCGCCCACCAGCGCTCCATCGATATCGTCCTGCTCCATCAGGTCTACGACGCTGGTCGGCTTGACCGAGCCCCCGTAGATGATGCGCATTTCCGCGGCCACGTCGGCGCCGGCCAGCTCGGCGAGTTCGGACCGTACGGCGGCACACACTTCCTGAGCATCCTCCGGTGTCGCCACCTCACCGGTGCCGATAGCCCACACGGGTTCATAGGCGACGACAACGCTTGCGATCTGGGCGGAGTCCAGACCGCTCAACGCGGCGCGGACCTGCTCGAGAACCACCTGGACGTGGTTGCCTGCTTCCCGGACCTCTAATGGCTCTCCGACGCAGAGGATCGGGGAAAGCCCGTGCCGGAGCGCAGCGGCGACCTTTTTGCCCACCAACTCATCGCTCTCCTGGTGATACTCGCGGCGCTCACTGTGACCTACTGCAACGTAAGTGCAGCCCAACTTCGCGAGGAAGGCACCAGAGATCTCGCCGGTATAGGCACCTGAGTCCTGCGCCGAAAGGTCCTGCGCGCCGTACTTCAGCTCGAGCAGATCACCCTGAATCAGCGTTTGCACCGATCGGATATCGGTGAAGGGAGGCAGAACAGCCACTTCCACCTGACCAAAGTCATGCTTGCCGTCCTTGAGCGTCCAATCCAACTTCTGGACCAGGTGAGTACCTTGCAAATGGTCCAGGTTCATCTTCCAGTTCCCGGCCATCAGGGGAGTGCGGGCGCTCATCATCGCTCCAATACATCGAGTCCGGGAAGGTCTTTGCCTTCGAGATATTCCAAGCTTGCCCCACCACCGGTGGAAATATGGGTGAAGTCTTCGTCGCTGTAACCCATCTGGCGCACAGCGGCCGCGCTGTCGCCACCACCTATCACCGTCAATGCTCCCGCCTCAGTACGCTCCTTGAGTACGGCTGCTATTGCCTCGGTGCCATGGGCATACGGGCTCATTTCGAAGGCACCCATCGGCCCGTTCCAAAAGATGGTCTCGGCGTCCCCGAGTGCATCAGCGAAGGCTTTGCTGGACTCCGGCCCGATATCCACACCTATCCGGTCCGATGGGATGTCGTCGGCCGCGACAACATCATGGTCGGCGTCCGCGTCGAACGTCGTCGCCGCGACGATATCCGTCGGCAGCACGATCTCGACGCCAGCGTCTTTCGCTGCCTTGAGGTAGCCGCCGACGGTCTCGACCTGGTCCTCCTCGAGAAGGCTCTTGCCGACCTCGTGGCCCTGGGCCTTGAGGAAGGTGAAGACCATGCCGCCACCGATCAACAGTCGATCGGTGACCTTGATCAGTGACTCGATGACGCCCAACTTGTCGCTGACCTTGGCGCCGCCGAGGATCACCGCATAGGGACGCTTCGGGTCCTCGCGCAGTTGGCGCAGCACCTCGACCTCATCGCGCACCAAACCACCCGCCGCATGCGGCAGAAGGGAAGCCACGTCATACACACTGGCCTGCTTGCGGTGCACGACACCAAAGCCGTCACTGACGTAGACATCGGCCAGGTCGGCGAGTTGTTGGGCAAAGTCGGCACGTTCATCGTCGTCTTTGGAGGTCTCGCCGGCGTTGAACCGCAGGTTCTCCAGGACCACGACGCCACCGGATGGCAGACCGTCGACCGCCGCGGCCGCTTGCTCGCCCACTGTTTCTGAGCAGAAGGCCACATCCTGACCCAGCAACTCCCCCAGCCGGCGGGCTACTGGCTCCAGGGAGTATTGCGGGTCCGGCTCGCCCTTGGGGCGGCCCAGGTGGGCGCAGATGGCAACCTTGGCTCCCGCGTCGATGAGGTGCTGGACAGTGGGCACGGATGCCCGCACCCGGCCATCATCAGCGATCTGATCCCCGTCGAGGGGGACATTCAGATCACTGCGCACCAACACTCGTTTGCCGGACAGGTCCTCCAGATCCTCGAGGGTGCGCATAATGTCAGAGGGACTTGCCGACCAGGACGGCCAGATCGACACACCGCATGGAGTAGCCCCACTCGTTGTCATACCACCCGACGACCTTGACCTGGTTGCCGATCACCTTGGTCAGCCCCGAGTCAAAGATGCACGAGGCCGGGTCGGTCTCGATGTCCTTGGATACGATCGGGTCTTCGGTGTACCGCAGGTAGCCCTTCAGGGGGCCCTCGGCAGCGGCCTTCATGATGCTGTTGACCTCTTCGACACTGGTCTCCCGACCGGCTTCGATGGTCAGGTCGGTGGCCGACCCAGTCGGGGTCGGCACCCGGAGCGCGTAGCCGTCGAGCTTGCCCTTCAACTCTGGCAGGACGAGGGCGACGGCCTTCGCCGCTCCCGTGGTGGTGGGAATGATGCTCAGCGCGGCAGCGCGAGCCCGGCGCAGGTCCTTGTGCGGTGCGTCCTGCAGGTTCTGGTCACCCGTATAGGCGTGAATCGTGGTCATCAGACCCTTCACGATCCCCAGATCATCGTTCAGCGCCTTGGCCATCGGAGCCAGGCAGTTCGTGGTGCATGACGCGTTGGAGATGATGTTGTGGCTCTCGGGGTCGTACGAGTCGTCGTTGACGCCCATCACAAGGGTGATGTCTTCGTTCTTGGCGGGGGCGGAGATGATGACCTTCTTCGCGCCAGCATCCAGGTGCGCTTTGGCGCTGGTCGCGTCCGTGAAGAGTCCGGTCGATTCGATCACGATGTCGGCGCCCACGTCGCTCCAGGCAAGCGCGCTCGGGTCGCGCTCGGCGGACGCGCGGAACGAGACACCGTCGACGCTGATCTCGGTGTCGGTGGAGGTGACCTCGCCGTCGAGCCGGCCCAAGATGGAGTCGTACTTCAGCAGGTGCGCCAGCGTGGCGTTGTCCGTCAGGTCGTTCACGGCAACGATCTCGATGTCGGCGCCGGAAGCGTTCACAGCGCGATAGAAGTTGCGGCCGATGCGGCCAAATCCGTTGATCCCTACGCGAACAGTCATTGTGCTACTGCCTTTCGTCGTGGTGATGGTCTCGGGTGTGTCTCAGGTGGTCGCGTGTGCTTCCTGCGACCAAGGCTCTGCAGTCCAACCTAAAGGATGACAGGGGGCTTCGTCAGATCGGTCAGTCGTCGAACATGTGCGGACTCACCTGGGCCTCGGTTCCTTCGACCCCTTCGTCCTCGGCTCGCTTGTCGGCCATCGCTAGCAGGCGTCGGATCCGCCCAGCAACGGCGTCCTTGGTCATCGGCGGATCCGCCAGCGCACCTAGCTCCTCCAGACTCGCTTGCTTGTGCTCCAGCCGCAGCCGCCCCGCCAGCGCCAGATGCTCGGGTACATCGGGACCCAGTATGTCCAGAGC
>JBATUU010000364.1:0-2524 GCA_049671385.1 Ornithinimicrobium sp.
CACCTATACCGCACGCCGGTGGATCGATGTGCGACAGCGCATTCGGGAAACGTCCAGGGAACTCCCAGCCGCAGGCCCATAGACTCCGCCTATGACTGGCCCTGCTGACGCTGACAGCAACGCCGTCTTCGGCGCGGCCGGATCCGGCCGCGAGCACGACGACAGCGCTGCGCAGCGACCATCTCGCCGGCGTCGGCGAGGGCTGCGCACAGCCATTGTCGCCCTGGTGGTGCTGAGCCTGCTGGTCGTGGGAATCGGGGCCGGCTACCTGGCCTTTCTGAACAACAAAGTGAGCAACAACCTCACCTACGAGCCGTTGATGCCCGATGCCACCGCGCCGATCGCCGCGGAGTCCGGCACCGTGCTGCCTGAGCCAGTGGAGCGTCCCGCCGAGGCGGGCGAGGCTTTGAACTACCTCGTGATCGGCACCGACACTCGAGATCCGGACGCCGAGCGTGGCCGCTCCGATGTCATCGTGTTGATGCACATCTCCGATGACCGGGAGCGGGTCGATCTGATCCACTTCCCACGCGACTACTTCGTCGACATCCCCGGCTCACCGCGGCCCAACAAGATCAACGCGGCCTACTCCTTCGGCAGTGCGCCCCTGCTGGTGGAGACGATTCAACCGCTCGTCGGGGTGCCGATCGACTCGGTCGCCATCGTCGATTTCGAGAGCTTCAAGGCGCTGACCAACGCCGTGGGTGGCGTGGATGTCAACGTGGCCGAAGCCAGCCCCGGATTTCCGCAGGGCATGATGCAAATGGACGGCGAGACCGGGCTGGAGTTTGTCCGTGAGCGGTATGCGCTCAGTCAAGGCGACATTTCTCGCGGTCAGCGCCAGCAGGCGTTCATCAAGGCCGTCATGTTGCAGACGCTGTCCCGCGAGACGGTCACCAATCCGCAGCGCCTCAATGAGGTCATCGACGCGGCCACCAAGAATCTGACCGTCGATGAGAGCCTCGACATCGGCGAAATGCGCTCGCTGGCATTCGCGATGCGCGGTGTGCGCGGCAATGACATCAACTTCGTCACCGCTCCGTGGGAAGGCATCGGCAGCGATCCGGTCGCCGGGTCCATCGTGGTGCCGGCAACCGAGCAGCTGAACGTGCTGGCCGAACACCTTCAAAACGACACGATGGAGGACTACGTCGACCACGTGTCGCCACAGTCTGGGTTCAGCAACTGAGCGGTCTGCATCGCACGCTTCGCGAGCGCGGTTATGACTAGTCGACCCGCCTGAGCTCGGCCGACAGGTGACTGGCCAGCGAGTTGCCCATGGCCGCCATGTCCATCGCCCACATCAAGTTCGAATTGACCAAGCCATACAACCGGTGACCCGCCGCATACTCCTTGGCGTGCGGGCTACGCACCACGCTGTCGGTCCGCAGTTCCAGTTGCGCCGGTTTGGTGGCTCCGACATACATCTCGATGATTCCCGTGGGGTGGGACAGCAACAACTCGACCTCACCGTCCGGCAACGGACGGAAGAAGCCGGACTCGGTGCCCGAGGGCTGGAGGCGTTCGCCGCCTTCGTCCAAGATCCAGCTATGGCTGTGGTACTCCAGGAACGGCCTGCCGTCGTGCGTGATCTCCACGGCTTGCCCGAAGTTGGCCGACTCGATGGTGGGGTAGCCGACAACTCCGGCACCTTCCCAACGGCCGATCAACCAGGCGAGCGGCGCGAGGTCCGGGTGCATTGTCGGATCCAACTCAAAGGGCATACCGACATCGTATGCGGCCACCGCAGCTGTCCAACAGGTTCGACGAAGCCCGGACACGGTGGGCCGAACGCAGGCGATGGCGCGTTCAGCGGGGCGACTACAACGCGGCTGGGAAAAAGGCGAGCGCGGCCGCATAGGGAACGATCCCGACCATGAGCACGGACGCGAGCGCGATCACCGTTTGCGGGCGCAGGTGCTGCATCATCGGCAGCGGCGTGAAGACATGCCGGATCGCGTGACTCAAGCCAGCAGCCAACACACCGACCAGGGCCAGCGTGGTCCACGAGACAGCGCTCATGCCGCCGAGGGCACCACCGGCTGCACCGCCTGCCAACAGCATCGTGGGCACACCCCACGGCCCCAGAGGCTCGGGGAGTCGGCCCCAGAAGAAAGTCACCAGGACGGAGACAGCGATCGCACTGAGCGCCGCCAACAGCAACACGGATCCAGGAGTCGTCGAGGACAGGGGCAGAAAGAACGCCGAGCAGGTGAAGACGACCAACGCGAGCACCACCGAGCTGACCGACTCGGCCACCCGGGGCCTGCCGTCGCGGCGCAGCAACTGATGCAAGAAGGCCGCCATGATCGAGACCGCCAGCGCCCCTGGCAGCAAGCTCATCTGATTGCCTTGCTCCGGCACATACACACTGATCAGGATCGAGAGGCCGGCAACAACCAGGACGGCCACCGTGCCGCGCGGCGTCGGGAGGCCGAGCGCGCCGGCCCATCCCCACGCCACGATGCCCATACTCACTGCCAGGGCCAACACCAACGTCGTCTCGCCCGCCCACGCCGTCAGC
>JBATUU010000365.1:0-3088 GCA_049671385.1 Ornithinimicrobium sp.
CCCCGGCCCCGCGCACCGCGAGGTAGGCCCCCGGTCGCCCCCGAGCCGTAAAAGCCTTGACCCAACCTCGCTCCCCCATGTGCGCCGAGAACGTCGCGCACGGGACCCGGGGTCCACAGACCTCCAGCATCACCGGGCGTTCAGTGTTGTCAGCGTCCTTACTCGCCGCAGCGCCTTCGCCGCCCAGGACCTGCGTTCCGCCGACGGAGAGCATCGTCCCGATCGTCAACTCATCCAGGTCGATCCCGGTAGTCGTGAGATTCTCCCCGAACGCACCGCAGTCCAGCGTTCGGCCCAGTTCCTGCTGCCAATAGTCGAGCTCGGATCGCGCCACCGCGTACACCGCCTGGCGCTCGCCTCCGTGGTGGACCCGGTCGACGATCGCGTCATCAACCACCCCGCTGCCCACCCCGGTAGATCGATCCCCTGGGTCGCGCACGCTGATCGATGTGGTCGGTCGCTTGTCGATACCGCTCACCGGGGCCCCCGGCTGCCCCGCCACCGGAGTGCGGCGCCCAACGTTGACACTGAGCACACTGCCATCGGTTGTCATGGCCCCAAAGTAGTACCTTGCATCAGTGAGCCAGACAACAACGCCGACCCGCCAGCCCAGCGCGATCGATGCCGTCGCCGAGGACTACTTCGATGCCCAGATCTCGCTGAGCCCACTGCTTGCTACATACCTGGGCGTCCCCGGCAGCGAGCACCTGTTGGATGACTTCAGCATCGAGGGATTCAGGGCCGATGCCGCGTTGGTCACCGCTACCTTGACGGCGCTCGATGCGGCCGTTGCCAGCTATAGCTCCGAGGCGTCGATGGACTCGGTCGACGCTGTGACGCTCGCCGCCTTGCGCGATGAGCTCACGCTGCGTCTGACAATGACCGATCGGGTGATCGAGGGCACCGACCCCGTGCCGCTGAATGTCTTGGACTGTGCCGTTCAGTCACTGCGGGACGTCTTCGATCTGATGGCCACCGAGACACAGGAGCACTGGCGGTGGGTATTGGCCCGCTTGCAGGCCGTTCCCGAAGCCCTGGGTGACTACACCGATTCGCTGCGTTTCAGCGCTGCGGCCGGTGCCGTGGCACCTCGCCGGCAGGTGGTCAGCGTCGGCAAACAGTGCGCCGACCAGGGCAGGGCCGCGACCAGCACCTATACGGCAATGGTCAACGCCGCGGAGGGCATCGACGCCGACCTACGCGCCGCGCTCCAGGAGGCCGCTGTCACCGCAAATGCCGCCTTCGACCAGCTCGCTCAGTTCCTGGCCGACGAACTTCTCGCCGAGGCACCCGAGCCCGACGCGGTGGGGATCGAGCGCTACGCGCTGCTGTCCCTTGGCTTCTTGGGCACCGCTGTCGACCTGGCCGACACCTACGCCTGGGGACAACAGGAACTGGCCCGCATCACCGAAATGATGCGCGAGTGCGCAGAGACGATCCAACCCGGTGCCACTGTCGCCGAAGCGGTCGAGGTGCTCGACGCCGATGAGCGCTATCTGCTCGACGGCACCGCAGCCCTGCGGGAGTGGATGCAGACACGCGCCGATCAGGCGATTACAGAGTTGGCGGACACCCACTTCGATATCCCCGAGCAAGTCCGCACGATCGAGTGCAAGATCGCACCGAGCCAGACCGGGATCATCTACTACACCGGCCCCAGCGAGGACTTTTCTCGACCCGGGCGGATGTGGTGGTCGGTTCCGGCCGGCGTCACCCGATTCGCTACCTGGCGTGAGTTGACGACGGTGTATCACGAGGGCGTGCCGGGCCACCACTTGCAGGTCGCACAGACAACGTTGCGGGGCGATGTGTTGAACCGCTGGCGGCGTCTGGCGGCTTGGACCTCCGGACACGGGGAAGGCTGGGCGCTGTACGCCGAATGGCTGATGTCCGATCTGGGCTATCTGGACGACCCGGGTATGCGGATGGGTTTGCTGGATGCTCAGTCGATGCGAGCCGCGCGCGTCGTGCTCGACATCGGGGTGCATTGTGAGTTCGAGGCGCCTGAAGAGGTCGGCGGTGGGCCATGGACGTATGAGAAGGCATGGCAGTTCTTGAACAGTCACGTCAACATGGATGAGGGTTTCGTTCGGTTCGAGTTGGACCGCTACCTCGGCTACCCAGGTCAGGCCCCCTCGTACAAGATCGGGGAGCGGTTCTGGTTGGAGTTGCGCGACGAAGCGCGCACGCGTGAAGGCGATGACTTCGACCTGGCCGCATTCCACCGGCGCGCGCTCGATATCGGCGGCGTCGGTTTGGACGTGCTGCGAGCGGCGGTATTGGAGCAGACATGAACGTCGCGCTGACGCTGGTCCTGGTGGCCGGCACGGCCGTCTTGGTCGCTGGGGTCGCGGACCGGCGCGGATGGAACGGGCCCGCCCTGCTGATTGCGGTCGGCGTCCTGGTTTCCTACGTTCCGTTCATTCCGCAAGTGACGCTGACCGCAGACCTCGTGCTCTACGGTCTGTTGCCGCCGTTGTTGTATGCCGCGGCGATTCAGACCTCGCTGGTCGACTTCAACCTCAACCGGGCCTCGATCTTGTCCCTATCCGTGGGTCTGGTTTTGTTCACCGCACTGGGTGTTGCTGTCGTGGCCCACGCCCTCCTACCGATTTCGTTCGGCCTGGCGTTCGCGCTCGGCGCCATTGTGGCTCCCCCCGATGCAGTGGCCGCGGTGGCGGTGGCCCGAAAAATCGGGCTGCCCCGCCGAGTGGTGAACATCCTGGAGGGTGAGTCGCTGATGAACGACGCGACCGCCCTGGTCGCGCTGCGCACCGGGTTGGCGATCGCCGGGCTCGGTGCCGGGGAGGGCCTCGTCGCGGCGGCCACCGACGAGGTCAACGCCTGGACGGTCATCCTGAACTTCGCCTGGGCGGTGATCGGCGGAGTAGCTGTCGGGGTGGTTATTGCCACCCTCGCCTCGCTGCTACGGCGACGCTCCTTGGACCCTCAACTGGACACCGCACTGTCGTTTACGATCCCGTTCTTTGCCTTCCTGCCGGCCGAAGCCCTCGGAGCCTCCGGCGTCCTAGCCGTCGTCGTGGCCGGGCTGATCCTGGGGCACCGAGCACTCACGCAGCAAACTGCC
>JBATUU010000366.1:0-9897 GCA_049671385.1 Ornithinimicrobium sp.
GACCTAGACTTGTTTCAAATCACTGTCCCGAACCACTGGGGGAGGCCACGCATGAGCACCGAGACACAACTGGCACCGGCACGGTGGTGGCGGCGGCATCCCATTGTGACGGGCTCGATCGCCGTGGTCCTCGTGTTTTTGCTCACCGCCGGGCTGTTGCTGCTCAGCCCTTGGTTCGATCGTGAGATCTCGGCGCAGGCTGAGGCACCGAGTACGTATCGCGAAGCCCTTCAGAGGTCGCAAGACTTGACCGATCGTGACGGGGACGAGGTCAACCAGGCGTGTCGTTCTCGCGTCGTCGACCAGGGGGAAAGGACCGAGCAGGCGGTTGTGCTGCTTCACGGGTACACCAATTGCCCGGCCCAGTTCGATGTCATCGCTCAGGCCTACGCGGATGCCGGATACAGCGTTGTAGTCCCGAGGTTGCCAGGACACGGACAAGCAGATCGACTGACCACCGCGCTGTCAGATGTCACCCCCTCGGCGTTGGTTTCTGTGGCCTACGACTCTGTGGATATTGCTGCAGGACTCGGTGATGAGGTGACGGTTGTTGGCCTCTCGGGCGGTGGCACGCTCACGGGGTATGTGGCTGGGCACCGTGACGACGTAGATCGTGCGGTGCTCATCGCTCCACTGATCGTCCCCAAGGCACTGCCCGAGGTGACCGTAGGCCCAGCCTCGAGAGCGTTCCGCTATCTGCCGGACATCTATGTGTGGTGGGATCGTGACAAGAAAGCCTCACTGGATGAGCCCCCCTATGCCTACCCACGGTTCTCTTTCAGATCGATGGGAGCTTTCTTGGCGGTAGGTCGAGCCGCGCAGGCTAACCAGCCTCGCGAGACCGAGATGAAGGAACTTGTCGTCATCACCAACCAGAACGACGGCGCCGTGAGCAACGTCGGAGTTCACGCCATGGTGGCCAAACTCGACCCGAGGGCAGCGCGTCGTACGACGCATGTCTTCCTCGAAAGCCAGGGGTACGGGCACGACCTCATCGACCCGCAAGGCGAAGACGCGCAACAACTTCCCGAGGTGTATCCCGTTCTAGGACCGCTATTGGGCCTCCATGACCTTAGCTACGAACAACCCGGAGATGATTCCTGACACTTCGACTGGTCCGGAGAATCGCCACGTTATAACATTTCTTATGTTCACTATCGACTTCATGGTCGGGGACGAGCCCGCCCAACTCGCGACGAAAAGATGGATCGCCGGGACCTACCTCACGGTGGGTGGTCGAGATCCGATCAAGCTCCAAGGCTCACTCGACCCGCGCGGCTATGCGTCCTTGAAGACCACACGCGAGTGGCAACGGACCGTCAATGGGCACAACATCGAAATCACCAAAGTGCGCACGCGACTCTTCGGAGGTTTGCTTCCCTCGCAATTCACGATCCGTGTTGACGGAGAGGTTGCCAAAGTCGCCAGCCGCTAAGAACTGCGGCACCATCAGTGCGTGACGGTCCTGGCGCGCCGACTGATCCCAACTGGCGCGGAGTTGATGTGGTCGGTGCTCAGCGATGCGTCGCAATGGCCGTCCTGGGTCGAGAGCATCGAGGCCGTCGCCGCTGAGGATGTCGCAACGACGGAAGGCGCGGCAGTTGATGTTGGCGTGGTTGATGATGCCGTGCCGCTAACAGCGAGCGCCGACAAGGCATACCGCATCGAACAGCCTCCCCTACCCAGCGCTGTGTGGTCGGTGACCCGCTGGGAGGCTGGCACAGGCTTTGAGTGGCAGTCCCGAGGAGTGACGACGCTGGTGAGCGAGCGGTACGACCTCAGCGAAGCCTCCGAGGGGACGACTGTGACCATCGATGTGACCTGGTCGGGGCGGAGCGCCTGGTTTGCTCGCGCCGCATACGGCCCTGTGCGCCAGCGGTATGCAGTGGCGCAGCTCGAGGCGTTGGCTCGGGTCTGCTTCGACGCTCAATCCGGTGGGTGAGCAGCTCAGCACGATCCGATATACCTGCATCCGCCTCAACACGGTGGTGTCCGGATCGGGCCGGGGAGCACTTTCGTTGATGGTGCCGCAATCGCCGAGCGCGCCGCCTCAGGCGCGCAATATGTTAGTGACTGCTAATATATTCCAATGATCGACGCCTGGCAGGCTGCCGCTGAGCCCAGTAGACGACATCTGTTGCATCTGTTGAGCGGCGGCGAGCTCTCCGCGGGGGACTTGGCCGAGCACTTCTCCTCCACCCGCTCTGCTACCTCGCAACACCTCGCGGTGCTGCGCGCCGCTGGGTTGGTCGACGTGCGAAGCGAGGGCCGTCAACGGCTCTACCAGCTCAACCCGGATGGCATGCGCCGCCTCCGCACGGAGATCACCTCGTTCTGGACCGATGAGCTCGATGCACTGACCACCGAAGCCACTGCGATGACACACAGAGGAGACCCCCTTGTCGACACGCAACACGCGGACTCAAACGGGCACGCCAGTTGATATGGCGAGCCACGTCGAAGCCAACACCTGGTTGCCAGTGATGCCGGAGGCCGCATTCGATCTCGTGACTGAGCCGTCGCGACTGCGCCGATGGTTGATGGTGGCGGGACACATCGACGTGACCGTCGGCGGCGACGTCCATCTGGTGGTGGCCCCTGGGGCTCATGCGGTCGGCACCGTTACCGAGGTCGAGCCCGGGCGCCGTTTCGGCTACACCCACGGATGGGTCGGCGACGAGGGGCTCCCACCCGGCTCCAGTGAGGTGACGGTCACCCTGGAGCCTGAGCGGAACGGCACACGCGTCACGGTCCGGCACCACGGCATCCCGCAGACCGAACAGGCCGGCATGCAGCAGGGCTGGAGGAGTTTCATGGGTCGGCTCAAGGCGCTGGTGAGCGGCCGTGTGAACACCCGCGACTGGCCGGCCATGCTCGATGTCGCCTCAGCACACTCCACCTTGGATGCGGCGTTCTACGCGTTGCTTCACGCGCTCCGTGCCGTAGATCCCGATGACCTGAGCAAGTCCACGCCGTGCCCGGATTTCACCATCGGCGACCTCGTCATCCATCTGGTCGAGAACGGGCAGATGCTCGGTGGTGTGATGAGCGCCGATGTGCCTGATCCCGACGCGGTCGACCGGGCAGGTGACCCTGAGGGTGCGGTCGCTGCCGCGCTCTGGCCGTGTGTCGCTGCCGCCGAGGCCTTGGCACCGCAGCACAAGATCGACATCGGCGGCCACGCGGTCACCGGAGAGGAGGTCGTGCGCTATCTCTCGGTCGAATTCTTGGTGCACGCCTGGGACATCACACGCGCCCTCGACATCGACCTCGACGCATCTGCAGAGCTGTGCGGCGCAGTGTTGGCTAACGCTGAGGCGACACGCTCGACCCCGTTTTTCGGTGAAGACACCTCGGGCACAGCGCAGTTCGACGCCCCTGTCGATCCTGACCCGGCAGCCACCGCGCTCGATCGGTTAATCGCCCTGACCGGCCGCCAAGTGCGCCGAACGTAGTCGCTATTCGGCCTCAGCGATGTCCGCCAAGACGCCCGCAAGCGCTTCGGGTTGGCTGAACATCGGCCAATGCCCGGAATCGAGGTCGACGTAGTCCACCCGTTCCACCTTCGCCAATTCCGGAATGTCGCCGGCGGCGAGCCACCCGCGGGCCTGATCCGGCGTGAACTCCGGACACACCATGACCACAGGCACGGCATACCTACGGTCGGCGGCGTAGGTGACAACACCTTTGACCACGCCTTCTGGCACTGGGATCGCTCCGGCAGCAACCTCAGCCTTGGTCGGCTCGCTCAAGTCATCCGAGTCGGGCCCGGCAAACGGCTCCCACCCGGGGAAGGGCACCTCGCCATCAGTCACCTCGAAGAAGTCCGCGTAGGCGTCCCCGTCAGTGACCGGCATCCCACCAACCAGAGCCACTGTGGCGACCTTGTCGGGCCGCGCGTCAGCAGCCAGCCACGCCAAGCCGCACGCCGCGCTGTGCCCGACGACACACACAGGTTCATCTGCCTCATCGACAGCGGCGACGACCGTCGCCTGTTGATCAGCGAGGGTTGCCGCCTGCGCTCCGTCACCCTGCCCTGGCAAGGTCAGCGGAACTGGCTGATGACCGCGGGCCGACAATCCGGGCAACACGTGCTCCCATGCGGTCCCGTCGAGCCACAGTCCGGCGATCAGAATGACGTTCATGACAACTCCTGTCTGCGGCGGCTTAGAGAGGTCTTTGTCTACCAGGCACCACCGACAGACCCCAACGACGTACGTCCTTTCAGCCTCACCGGGCCATGGACATCTGTTGGTCGGATGGGGAGCCAGCCAGCGCAGCGATGGGCTCAAGTGCGGCGGGCAATGCGCGGTAGTACACCCACGTACCTCGACGCTGCGAGCTCACCAAACCGCAGTCCCGAAGAATTTTGAGGTGATGGGAGATCGTCGGGCCGGACAGATCAAAATCGGCTATGAGGTCACAGACACAGGCCTCTCCGGCCGGATGTGAGGCGATCATCGACATCAGGCGCAGTCGCACGGGGTCGCCGAGAGCCTTGAACAGGGGCGCTAATCCGTTGGCCTCACCCATGGACAGGGCGGCATCGGCCAAACTGCAGCAAGATGACTGTTTCGACATGTACCTAATTTGACAGATCCCAAATCAAGGTCCAAATTGGGGGTGTACTTCGACATTCTTCAAAGCAAGGAGACACCATGTCCCGCGTTCAACTCGCCCTTCGCGTCGCCGACCTCGACACGTCAGTGGCTTTCTACACCGCTCTGTTCGGCGCCGAGCCCGCCAAGCAACGACCGGGCTACGCCAACTTCGCGATCACAGAGCCTCCGCTGAAGTTGGTGTTGATCGAGGGTGAGGCCGACGCAGATGCCCCCACCGTGCTGGATCACCTCGGTGTCGAGGTGAACTCCACCGAAGCAGTCGATGCCGCCACCCATCGGTTCAGAACCTCGGGTCTGGCCACCTTCGAGGAGTCCGACAGCGACTGCTGTTATGCCGTCCAGGACAAAGTGTGGGTGCATGGTCCAGGCAACGAGCCGTGGGAGGTCTACGTCGTGAAGGGCGAGGGCACGAGCTTGGACAAAGCCGCGGCGAGCCCGGCTCAGACGCACGCCTCCTCTTGTTGCGCCTAGTCCGACTGTGCCTGCACCACCCCCACGTGTGTGCCGACGGCTTGACACCGACCCTCCTACATGGGGCTTGCCGCGACCACGAGCCAGGCGGTCAGGAGCACGATGACGATCATCACACCGGTCTCCCGTGTTGTTGATCGAGCCAAGGCTTCAGCCGGATCGCCGCCGCTACCGTCGCGCCTCGTGGCGGTGGCCAACCTTGGCACCACGCGGAAGTGGTTGAAGGTGCCCATACCGGCTACCACCGCGACGACCGCCACCTTGACCAGCAGGAGCAGACCCCAATTCGTCACCCAGAGTTGTTGCGGGCGATCCAGAATCGTGAGCGCAAGGACGACGCCAGCGACACCTACCACGGCAACCGAACCGGCCGCGATCACGGAGAAGCGTGCCCCGAGGGCGGCTGCGTCGAGATACCGTCCGTGCTTGCGGCGGTGTCGTAGCAGTACGCCGAGCATCACAACCCCACCCACCCAGACTGCGGCGGCAAGAAGGTGGGCGATGTCGGCAGCAAGCACCACCCAGCGCGGCTCGGCCGTGATGCTGTGCCCCGCTAGGACGTGACCCGACCCGAGCCCGACCAGCCCGACCGCGACGGCCCACGGCTTCCTGAGCATCGCTCGACTGGACAACAGCACAACCAACGCACCGACCGCCTGCAGCCCGAACACCCAGCGGGTCCTGTCACCCAATGCCGTTGTGATCGCCGCCGGGGAAAGAGCGGCGCTGAGATCGCCTTGATTGACGACGACCGCTCTGGCCATGACGCGGACGGCGAGCGCCAGCAGAATCAGCGCAGCCGACCAGCGAATAGCCCTCGAGACGACAGGGGTGTCTTGGCGATCCGACCCTCGGAGCACAGCAACGGCAAAGGCGAGGCCACCGCCAGCGACGAGGGCGCCCCACAGAGCCGCGGCGCCGGCGAACCTCGCGACGACCTCAGCAATCCCCGACGCATCCCCAGCGGTGCCTGTGATGCTGGTTGACTCCTCTTGCACACCAGCGACCTCCTCGGTCTCGCCAGGCGCCGGACCCGAGTCCTGTGGGTCGGCGGCCGATCCATCCGCCGAGTCAGCCCCCTCCTCGGGATTATCGACCTCGACGGTGAAGGTGAACTCACCGCTGAGCGGATGGCCGTCGCTGGCGGCCACTGTCCACTGGCTCGTATAGGTGCCCGCCGGCAACGGTTCCTTCACCGAGGCGATCCAGACCAGCCCGTCCTGCGCTGATCTGACGTCGGCCGAGACCTGTCCGTCCGGGCCCCGCAAGCTCACTCCGTCGCCAAGTTCGGTCACTGGCAGGGTGAATGTCAACCTCACTTCGTCGACCGGCTGATCCACGATGGCGCCATCCGCCGGAGTGGTGTTGTCCAGGTCGGTATGCGCAAGCGCAGGCATAGCTGCAGCGACGAGCAGCACCATGGCGAAACCCACAGCTGCCGCGAGGCGACGTGTGAGGATGTCGATACTTGCCAATGTCACAATCCGGGCGATCGTCACGTCGCGATTACGCGCGAGACAGATGCAGCGCGGTCGCTCGCGAGGAGCGAGCAGTGACGGTCGTGCGCCCCGTGCGCGGCGAGTCATGGTCCGTGGACATCGGATCATCATACCCCTGAGGGGTATCTTTACCTTTGTTGGCCATCTCGGGCCGCCACCGACGTGAGAATGGCTGGTATGACAGTCCTCCAGTCCGTTGTCCTTTTCGCCCTGGCGGCGTTGGCCGAGATCGGCGGCGCGTGGCTCATGTGGCAGGGCCTTCGAGAAGGTCGCGGCTTGCTCTTCATCGGAGCTGGCATCGTCGCGCTCGGCCTGTACGGAGCGATCGCGACCTTTCAACCGGATCAAAACTTCGGCCGGGTGCTGGCCGCCTACGGCGGCGTGTTCGTGGTCGGATCCCTGACCTGGGGAATGGTCGTAGACGGACTTGTGCCTGACCGCTACGACATCGCCGGGGCCCTGATCTGTCTGACGGGCGTGGGGGTCATCATGTTTGGTCCGGGCCGTGGTCTCTAGGGCTCGTGCGCATGGCCACGAGGAGCCGCCGCAGGTCGCTCCACGCTTCGGTCAGCGCAGACTCCTCCGGCTGAGAAGCCACCCAGAGCGCCGCTTCGTTCATAGCTCCGGAGAGCAGTGCGGTGGTGGCCGGCACCGACTCGATGTCGACGATCCCCTGGTCGACGAGCCCATCCAGCGCGTCAGCGAGATGGCGACCTGATGTCGCGGCGTCGTGACCTCGCCACGTATCCCAGCCCAACACCGCTGGGCCGTCGATCATCACGATCCGGCGCACCGAGGGGGCGAGGCACTGCTCGAGGAAGGCCCGACACCCAGCCTCAAAAGCTAACCAGGGATCCTCGATGAGATCGGCGGCGTCGGCTACCTGGTCGCCGACGGCCTCTTGGGTACGCGCGAGAACACGCTCGAACAGGTGACGCTTGGTGCCGAAGTGGTGCGCGACTGCCCCACGAGTCACCCCTGCCCCGACGGCGATGTCCTCGATAGACACGGCGGCGTAGCCGCGCTCGGCGAACTGCCGCGTGGCCTCGATGAGCAAAGACGCCGCTGTGGCGTCGCTGTCTGCCTTCGTCCGTCGCACCGTGCCTCGCAGTCCTTGTTTACGTGTGGACTGCATGTATATCATCCACCTATACATGCTCATCACACGTAAGGACCTCCACCATGAGTCTGACCAGCTGCTATCCCGTCCTGATGACCCGCGATGTCGCTACCACCAGCGCGTTCTATCGCGAACATCTCGGTTTCGAGCCGACCTTCGATTCGTCGTGGTATGTCAGCCTTCGCCGCGACACCTTCGAGCTGGCGATCCTCGACGCGGACCATGACACCGTGCCGACTGCCTACCGGACGACGAGCGCGGGCATCTTGATCAACCTCGAGGTCGACGATGTCGACGCCGTGCATCAACTGTTGGTCGTTGACGGGCCTTTGGAGGCCCTTACCCCGCTGAGGTCCGAAGAGTTCGGCCAACGGCACTTCATCCTGGCCGGCCCGGACGATGTACTCATCGATGTCATCACTGAGATCGAGCCCACCGGTGAATTCGCTGCGACGTATGCCCTCACGAACGATGAGACCGCAGCGCGCTGACCACCCGAAGGGCACGTAGGGTTTTCAGGGTGCAGACCTCCGCCGACCCACCCGCGGCCGGCCGTGCGGCCGACAACGGGGCTGGGCTATACGACGTCGAGCCCTCGTCGAGCCTGGCCACGTTGCTGCCCGCGGCGGGCGTCGCACTATCCGGATTCCTGCTCTTTGGACTCATGATCGGCTGGCCCGGGCACGTGGTGCTGTTGGTCAGCCTGGCTGCGGCATACCTGGTGGACCGTGAGCTGTTCAAGGACCTGTTGTTGATCGGCGTGGGCATTTCTATCGTCTCGACCACCTCGGTCGAGGCAGATATCAGTTGGGTCAATATCGTGCGTCTCGGCGTCGTGCTATCCGCGGCGGTGGCCGTTCCAGTGGCAATCGACCGGCTCGTGTACGGCCGATCAGCCATTACCTTTCCGTGGTTCACCGGTAAGCGATGGACGCGTATGCAGTGGACGTATGTGGTGGCTGTCCCGCTGCTCGGCTGGCTCGTCCTGCCGTTCTACTTCATCAACTCCGGCGCCTACCTCAATTGGCCGCCGATCCAGACCGCCACCGAGTTCGGACGATTCTTCGTGGGCGTCAACGCCGTGGGCCTGTGGGACGAGTTGTTCTTCATGTGCATCTGCTTCGCCCTGTTCCGGCGTCATTTTCCGGTGTGGCAGGCCAACCTGTTACAGGCCACGATCTTCGTGTCGTTCCTGTGGGAGTTGGGCTACCAGGAGTGGGGCCCGGCGCTGACCCTCCCGTTCGCGCTGTTGCAGGGCTACATCTTCACCAAGACCAAGTCGCTGACCTATGTCGTGATCATCCACCTGCTCTTCGATGCCGTGGTCTTCTTTGCCATCGTGCACGCGCACGATCGCAGCATCTTCCCGTTCTTCATTTACTGAGTGAAACTCCGCGCGAGCTGCGCGGCGCCGGGTGCTCGACCACAGCTTGCTCCTACAGAGAGTCCATGACCTCGTTGCGCTTCGCAGTGAACTCGGCGTCACTGATCAGGCCCCGTTGGTGCAGGTCTTGCAAGTCACTGAGACGTTGGCGGGCAGACGGCGCGGACTCAGGGGCGGCTCCGCGCTCGCCGAGAGCTTGGGCGATCGCTGCCGCGTCACGGTGGGAGTCGGACTGCTCATCGGCTTCCATCTGCCCGAAGATGATCGTGCGGACACGGGCCGGGTGCGGGATGTTCTCGAAAACCGAGTCACCAGTCTCCCCGGCGGACTCGATGGTGACCACGCCGTTGTCCAGCAACCGCGCAAGCAGCGACTGCTCGAAGTTGACGTTGTTGATCCGGTTCAACGGAATCGAAACACCTCGGCGACGTATCAACCCGCTGGTGTAAGCAACGCGCTGGTCAGTGATCGCGAAATGAGTGGTCCGCCACTGGACGAACACCACGGCGAGAGCGACCAATAGGATCGCCAGCGCCACTCCAGCGACCCACCACAACAGGGTTGACAACCAGCCGCTGTTGAAGGTCAAGGCGAGGACCCCCACCAAGATCACGACAGCGGCAGCCAGCAGGTGCTTCCAGAAGTAAAACCAGTGAGGGTTGGCGGACAGGACCATGGTCTCGCCGGGCATCAACTCGGCCTCAGATCTAGCCATACGGCATCATAAGCCTTCACCAGCCAGGCACTGTTGGGCTTGCGGTGAAGCAGTCGAAGCGCACCCGAGGCAGCGATCAACGCCGA
>JBATUU010000367.1:0-2295 GCA_049671385.1 Ornithinimicrobium sp.
CGGCAAGCGCGCCCACGCGATGGGCTTCTGTGCTCAGAAGCCAATCGCGTGGAAGCCGCCGTCGACGTGCAGGATTTCGCCAGTGGTCCGCGGGAACCAGTCCGACATCAGCGCCACGCACGCCTGGGCCGGTGGCACGGGGTCCCGAACGTCCCAACCCAGCGGCGCGTGATCATCCCATCGGGCGAACTGCTCAAACTCAGGGATCGAGTTGGCGGCTGTTGTTGAAACCGGGCCGGCCGCAACCAGGTTGCTGCGGATGCCCTTGGGGCCCAGGTCGCGAGCGAGGTAGCGACTCGTTGACTCAAAGGCCGATTTGGCCACGCCCATCCAGTCATAGACCGGCCAGGCGTAGCTCGCGTCAAACGTCAGTCCGACCACACTGCCGCCAGGGCCCATGAGGGGTAGCGCGGCTGTGGTCAGCGACTTCAGCGAGTATGCGGAGATCTGCAGCGCGGTGGCGACGTCCTCCCACGGTGCGCCCATGAAATCAAAAGCTCCCTTGGGTGCGAAGCCGATCGAGTGCAGCACTCCGTCGAGGTGATCGACGTGCTCACCGACGCGCTCGGCCAGGGTGTCGAGGTGGTCGCTGTCGGAGACGTCCAGTTCAACGATGTTGACCGGCTGGGGTAAGCGCCGAGAGATGGTCTCCGTAATCCGCATCGTGCGCCCGAAGGAGGTCAGCACCACTTCGGCGCCTTGCTCCTGCGCCATGCGTGCAACGTGGTAGGCGATGGAGGAGTCTTTCAGCACGCCGGTAATCAGCAGCTTCTTGTCCTGCAACAACATGTGTGGCCCTTCGAGGAGGCAGCGGCGTCTTGATATCAATGTTCCGTCGACGTGTCAGTGTCCCATTCCCATACCGCCATCGACAGGGATCACCGCGCCGGAAATGTAGGCGGCTGAGTCACTGGCGAGGAAGAGCACCGCGTCGGCAACTTCCTGGGGTTGAGCAAAGCGGCCAGCTGGGATGGCGGACAGGTAAGCCTTGCGCCGCTCTTGCGGCAGCGCCGCGGTCATCTCGGTCTCGATAAACCCGGGGGCCACCACATTCGCGGTGATCCCGCGACCGCCGAGCTCACGGGTGATCGACCGTGCCAGACCGACGAGGGCCGATTTGCTGGCGGCGTAGTTGGTCTGGCCGGGCGCGCCGTACAGACCGACGATCGAGGACACAAAGATGATCCGGCCGCTGCGGGCACGGATCATCCCCTTGGCAGCGCGGCGGGCACAGCGAAAGGCGCCGGTGAGGTTGGTGTCGAGCACATCTGCCCAGTCCTCATCACTCATCCGCATCAGCAGTGTGTCCTTGGTGATGCCGGCGTTGGCCACGACGACGTCAATGCTCCTGCCGAACATCTCCTCTGCCTGAGTGAACGCGGCGTCCACGCTTGCCGAGTCGTTGACGTGAGCCAGCACGCCGCGCAGACCCTCGGGCGGCTCGCCACTGCGATGGGTGATGATGACCTCATCGCCCTGGGCGGCAAAAGCTCGTGCGATAGCCAGTCCGATCCCCCGGTTGCCACCGGTGACCAGGACGGTCTTGGCTATGCGAGGGGCGGATACGTCGTTGTGGGTGGGTGCCTCAAACACCTGCATACCGTAGCCGTATCATCGAAGTATGCCCACTGATCGCCGTGCCCAAGCCGTCACGTCGGCTCGGCCATCCCGGGTCGAGGACCGTCAAAACCGAATGCGGGTCTACCTGATCACGATGGGCATCCGTGTGGCGTGCTTTCCGCTGTCAGTATGGGCCTTGATGAGCGGATACATCATCATCGGCTCCCTGTTGGCCGGCGCCGCGATCATTCTGCCTGGTTTTGCGATGATGTTGGCAAACAACAAGGACACGCGGCGGAGCACCTCCACTCCGGTTTCACCGGTGCGTGCGCTGCCGCAACGACCGTCACCTCGTCCCGACGACTTGTGACGCAGGCACAGCCAGCCGTTGTTTGTAGCGCCAAAGCCTGCCGGGTCACGGCCACGCATGCTGTTATCTGGCGCAACCCGAAGCTGCACACCGCTGAGCGTCGCAAGGTGTGGACAGCGTGCCCCGAACATCACGAGAGTTTGGCGAGCTTTCTTGACCTGCGGGGATTCTTGATCGAGGTTATCGGTGTGCAAGACCTCCAGCCCGAGCGCGACGGCTGAGACGTGACGTGGCGAGCACCTCAGCCGTTCTGCAGCATCTGCGACAGCCCCGCTGGGCCACATACCTCGCGCTAGCGATCCTCTTTGCGGTCATCGCCGTGCTGCTGGGCAACTGGCAGTACGGCCGCCATGTCGACAAAGTTG
>JBATUU010000368.1:0-2560 GCA_049671385.1 Ornithinimicrobium sp.
GGCTGGAGATGGTCTCAAAGTCACACCATTCGCGGCTTCGCTGCGAGGTGTAGTGCTCATCGAGCACCTGCCACTTGCGCTCCAGCTGCTCAGCGGACAGCTGCACGTACATGTTGGGTTGCAATGATCCAAGATCGCCGTCCCATTTTGGGATCTCGTAGCGCAGGATGAGGTGATCGCGAAAGGCTGTGGGTGTCAATCGGCCGAGAATGGCGTGGTCCTGGTGAGCGTCATCGGCGTGCGGACACAACACAACGTCCCATGGTTGCCCCGCCAACACAGAGAGCTCGTCTTTCAACGCGTCGAAATCGGCTGGAAGTCGGGTGTCGCGCAACTCGGAGATGGTCACCTGCGCACCATCGCCGGTCAGAGCAGCCAGCGCAGACCGGCTTTCTTGCGCACGCTGCGGGGTCGAGGTGGCGATATATGCACCGAACTCCATGCCGCCCGGCCCAGCGGCCCACTGCAATAGGGCCCCTCCGGCGCCGATCTCGATATCGTCGCAATGCGCGCCCAACGCCAAGACTCGCAAGGGTTGATCAGATGCAAGCCTGAGCCCGATCATCGCGGAGCGCTGACTGCCACGGTGGGCCCATCCGAGGACTTCGGCGCAGCTATTTTCGGCGGAGCTCCCTCCTGGTCTTCTGGTGTGATCCACACCTCCCACGGCGCTGGGTGCACTTTGGCGATCCGATCGAGCTCAACCCGTTCCTTCACCGTGTCGGCGGGTAACCAAAATCCGTCATAGGGATAACCCAACACCTTGCCCTCGGCGGCCAGCGCTGTGAGCGTATTGCCCACCAGGTCGGTGCCCGGCTCGAGGCGTTCAAGCACTTCGCGCCGGAACACGAAGTAGCCTCCATTCTCTCGAATGGGCAATTCAGCGACTGATTCGATGGAGGTGACGACGTGATCGCCATCAGTCTGGACCACATGGAAAGAAGACTGTGGCGGGACGGCAAGCAGAGATGCAGTCGCGTCGCTCGCAGCGAACTTCGCCACGATCTCATCCAGCGGAGCGTCGGTGAGCACGTCTGCATAGTTGGCCAGGAACATCTCGTCTGAGCCCAGGTGAGGGATGACCTGCCGCAGTCGTTCGCCGATAGGCGTCTCGATACCGGTATTGCAAAAGGTGATCTTCCACTCGGCGATGTCGGTGCTGAGCGGGACAGCCGTACCTGCCTCCAGCACGAAGTCGTTGGACCGCGTTTCTTCGTAGTCCAAGAAATACCTCGTGATGTGCCGGGCGCCATACCCCATGCACAAAATGAATTCGGTGTGCCCGAAGTGAGCGTAATAGCGCATGACGTGCCAGATCAGTGGCCGGTCGCCGACCATTCCCATCGGCTTTGGCACATCCTCGACCCCATCTCGCATTCGCATTCCATAGCCCCCGCAAAACAACACAACCTTCATAATGCCCTCACCTCGTCTGCAGTGACCAGGCATTGATCCTAAGGGTCAATGAGCTGGCGACGCCTATTGTCCTTGGGCCGCGTATTGGGACTCGACGCCCTCTTTGACTGGTCGCCACCATTCATCGTGGGCGCGGTACCACGCAATGGTGCTATCCAAGCCTGATGCGAAGTCGGTATACCGGGGTCGCCAGTCGAGTTCGCTGCGCAAAACCGAGGCGTCAATGGCATATCGCAGGTCGTGCCCAGCGCGGTCGGCGACAAGGTCGAAGTCGTCCGGGTCAGATCCGCACAGCCGCAGAATGGTCTGCACCACGTCCAGATTGGAGCGCTCCGCGTCGGCCCCGATCAGGTATGTGGCGCCCACACGGCCACGGTCCAGAATTCTCAGCACGGCGCTGGAGTGATCGTCGGTATGGATCCAATCGCGCACGTTTTTTCCTTCGCCGTACACCCTAGGTCGCCGGCCGGTGAGGACGTTGGTGATCTGACGGGGGATGAACTTCTCCACGTGTTGCCACGGTCCGTAGTTGTTAGAGCAGTTGCTGATGGTGGCGCGGACGCCGAAGGAGCGGTTCCAGGCTCGTACCAGATGGTCCGCTCCGGCTTTACTCGCGGAGTACGGCGATGAGGGACGGTAGGGCGAGTCTGCGGTGAACCGTGCCGGGTCCTCCAATGCCAAATCACCGTAGACCTCATCGGTGGACACGTGATGAAGTCGTACGCCGTGACGGCGCACCGACTCGAGCACGACGAAGGTCCCGACCACGTTTGTCTGGATGAACGGTGAGGGGTCACGCAGACTGTTGTCGTTGTGCGACTCTGCCGCGAAGTGGACTACCGCGTCATCCGGGCCGACCAGGCGCCCGATGAGAGAGTCGACGATCTGCGGATCCGAGACATCACCCACCACGAGCTCGACCCGCTGGTCCCCTAGGCCGGATAGGGCCGCTGGTGAAGCGGCATACGTCAACTTGTCCAGCACCGTGACGTGGGCGTCAGTGTGCCTCACGAGGTGGTGCACAAAGTTGGAACCGATGAATCCAGCTCCGCCGGTCACGAGAATTCGGCGCATACCCCCATGCTAGCCAGGCCCTGCCAAGACAAGGCCGCGCATCTAGCATGGGCGGAATGAAGGGCATCAT
>JBATUU010000369.1:0-3749 GCA_049671385.1 Ornithinimicrobium sp.
TCGGTTGCGTCGCGCACCAGGGACCAGGCTCGGTCGATTGCTGCATCGATCGAGCGAGTGCGCTCGATCCAATCCTCAGCCTCCTGAGTCTCCCACGGAGTCTTCATCTGATGAGCCATGTCTTGCAAGAGCTGACCCAGTTGACGATCCACGTTGTCTACTTGTTGTTGAGCGCTGCGATCGTTCAGCGGAGGGATGATCACCAGATTGACGACGATGGCGACCGCGACCCCAATGCTGGTGTCCAATAGGCGCTCGATCAGCGACGGCTCACCGGGGGTGGCATAACCCGCCGTCACGACGAACAGGATCGTCGTGGCCAGCGTGATGGCTTCGTCGCGTACCCAACTGAACCGGCCTAATGCCATGCCGATCAACAACGCCAGGCCCAGTGACCACGCCGATACGCCCATTAGCTGGACAACCGCAGCGGCGATCAACACTCCGAGGAAGGCCGCAAACACAGTTTGGGCCCCTCGCCAGACGGTGCGGTGCACGTTGGCGTGCATCGTCAATATGGCCGCAAACGGAGCCAGGAAAGCCTGCTCGAGACCGATAATCTGTGCGGCGACGACCCATGCGGCCACCGCGGCGACAACCGTCTTGAGCAGCTGCAGAATCTCGGTCTGCCATCCGGGGGCGGTCACTCGCTCTCGCAGGGCGGTAAACGTCAACTCTCGCGGGAAGAAGCTCACATCTCGATCTAACCTGACAGTTCGCCACTGTGCATACTGCGGGGCCGCGGCATGTACCCGCGAACTCAGCTGACCCCGGCGTGCGCGCGTGCACGACAGACCGCGGATCACCGCGGACACCGCCTTGCGGCTGACTCTAGGGAGGACGCAGGCTTTCGCGAAGAGATGACGGGCGCACTCACCGGGCTCAGTCGTCGACGAGCTCAACCAACCAATGGACTACCGGCATGTCGAGACTGACGATGCAGGGCGCGTTGCAGAACTCGTCTCCTCTTTGCTCTAGCAGCACGAATGGTCGACCTGACGCAGAACCGGGACCGCTCACAGCAACGGCCCCGCGTGGGTGCCCAGAAGCTGCGGGGAGCGAGCGCTCAAACGGCTTGCGCATGGGCGGTGCGTCCCTGAAACTCACTGGGTGAATACTCCGTTCGTTGACAAGCCCACCCTGGCCGGTGACCTCGTGACGTTGCGGCCTATCCAGGCCGACGATGCCGACACGATCGATCGCTTGATCCGCGAGGACGACGAGATCGCACGCCTGACAGGCTCGATTCACAGCCGCACCGAAGAAGCCCAGGACATGTCTCTTACGGAAATGCGCGAAATTTACGGGGCGTGGGCCAGTGCTACCGAGCGTCTCGTCCTTGGGGTCATCGACAACGCCACTGGCGACCTCGTCGGTGAGGTGGTCCTCAACGACTGGGACGAGGGCAACCGCTCCTGCGCATTTCGTACCCTCATCGGGGCAGTCGGCCGCGGCCGTGGCCTAGGTACCGAGGCAACCCGCCTGATCATCCAGCACGGGCTCGGACCGATGGGCCTGCACCGCATCACCCTAGAGGTCTACGACTTCAACCCTCGCGCTCGGCACGTCTATGAAAAGGTCGGCTTTGTGCATGAAGGCACCGGCCGTGAGGCGCTTCTGTTCGACGGCCAGTGGATCGACGTGCACTACATGGCCATCCTCAGCAACGAGGTTGCCGGCGCCCCGAGCGCGTCAGGCCCGTAGGAGTTCCGAGTCCACAGATGGCTGCTATCGAGAGGTGCCCTGCGCATACATCTACACCTCTCGTACTACTCACCGCGCTTGACGCAGGTCCGGGGGTCGCGTGGTGTGCCTTGCCTTGCGGATCGGGCTTGCACCGCATCGGATCATGGGTGACCTCTGGGTGATGCGGGTTCAGCCACCCAGAGGTAGGGCTCTGTCGCCTCGTCAGAGGTCAGTGGCCCGCGGCGCGACCTCAGTGCCGAGCAGCTCGATGCCGCGAAGCAGGTCCTCGTGGGCCAAGCGCGGGTTGGTCATCTGCAGCGAGACTCGGTCAACGCCCCCGAGCTGATCGGCGACGCGGCCGAGCTTAGTGACGATCTCGTCTGGGCCACCAAGGAAAAACGCGCCGTCTGGTCCGCTGGTGGCATCGAACTGCGTCCGGTTCGGCGGCGCGAAGCCACGCTCGCGAGAAACCGAGGTAAACATCTCGTGCCAGCCGGGATAGATCGTGTCGGCGGCATGGCGGCGGCTCTCGCCGACGTAGCCGAAGACGTGAAGGCCGACCTGCAGGATCTCGGGCGCGTGACCCGCCTGCGCGCCTGCCCGACGATAGAGGTCGACCAGCGGGGCGAAGCGGCGCGGTTCGCCGCCGATGATCGCGACCATCAGCGGCAGGCCGAGCAATCCGGCGCGCACGAACGACTCGGGCGTCCCACCCACCCCGACCCAGATCGGGAGCGGGTCCTGCACTGGTCGCGGGTAGACGCCTTGACCGGTGAGCGGGGCGCGGTGCTGCCCAGACCAGGTCACCTGCGGTGACTCCCGGATCCGCAGGAGCAGGTCGAGCTTTTCGGCGAACAGCGAATCGTAGTCAGCCAGGTCGAGACCGAAGAGCGGGAATGCCTCGGTGAACGAGCCCCGGCCGACCACCAGGTCGATTCGACCTCCGGAGATCAGGTCGAGCGTCGCAAACTGCTGGAACAACCGCACCGGGTCGGCGGCGCTGAGCACCGCCACCGCGCTGCCGAGCCGGATGGAGGTCGTACGCGCAGCGGCTGCGGCCAGGATCACCGGCGGTGCGGAGTCGTAGTACTCCTCACGGTGGTGCTCGCCGATGCCGAAGGAGTAGAGCCCGGAACGGTCGGCGAGCTCGATCTCCTCGAGCAGGTGAGCCATCCGCTCCTCGGGGCCAACAACATGGCCGGTAGACGGGTCAGTGACCCGGGAGACGAAGCTGTCGACGCCGACATGCACGAGAACCTCCGAGGCTAGATGGTGGGTGCTGGCGCAACGCGCGCCGCGCCTCAGCCATTCCACCTCAACGTCGACGCGGCACGACGACGCTGTCAGCACCTGAACTCACGTCGAGTGCGGAAGGGTGGAGACCATTGAGCGCCGCTGCTCGCGGTCCCCAACGGTGCGGCGAGGATCAGTCGGTAGGCAGCTCGTGCTCGTGCGAGTGTGGGCCGTCTCCACCTAGCGGACCAGCGAAGGAGAATTCCGGGCCGGCGGGCGGAGGGACCGTGAACTTGCCGGGGATCTTTTTGCCGGGCACACCGTTGACGCTCTGCGTGGAGTAGGCGTAGGTGAGGACGGCGAAGGCCACGGCGTCGGAGTTGACCTCGAGCGCATTGATGCTGATGTTGTCGAAGGTGTCGCAAGCCAGGTGGTAGCAGGGGTCGAACTGGTCGCCCGCCGTTCCACCCCAGATGCCTGCCTGTTCCGGGGTCTTGATGACCTCGGCCCCGGTGAACAGACCACCGGCCGCGATTCCGTTGTTGATAAACGCTTGGTAGTCGCTGCGACCGCTAAAAGCTGAGTCATCGTAGGGCTCGCCGCGCAGGGTGTAGAAGGACTCAAAGGTGTCCTCGATGGCGGTGGACCCCGCTGGAACCGGGACCGGCGCCTCGAAGCTCGACTCATCGGCGTCGTACACGCCGAAGTAGTAGTTCGGTGAGCCGATCATGTCGAAGTTGAGGTACAACGCAATGTCGTCGAGCTCGTCCGGGCCGAGACCGGCGACATACTCCGTGGAGCCAATGAGGCCAGCCTCCTCAGCGCCCCAC
>JBATUU010000370.1:0-7880 GCA_049671385.1 Ornithinimicrobium sp.
CGAGATAAACCGACGGTTTGCAGCACCTCCTGCACTCGATGGGTGTACAAGTGCTTGTCAAAGACGTGACGGTGGGCGCGTAAGGCAAGACGATCGCGATACTCGTCCTGATCCAGTAGCAGTTTGAGGGCGGTCTCAGCACCGGCTGTGTCGCGCGCCACGGTGATCGTGTCGTCGAAGTAGGGCTCGATCGCCGCGGCGGGGGTGGACAACACAGCAGTCTGCGCTGCCGACAACTCGAACAGCCGACGCGAGCACATGCTCGGGGAGGCTGTCACCGAGTTGACGTTCAAGAAGACTCGATAAGCAGTGGCTGCGCCCAACATCTGCTGGTATGTCAGTGATCCAATGACCGAACGATCATAAGGAGATGGGAATTGATACCGCTTATCCTTCCCTTGCATTCTCGAGAAGATGTCTAGCCCAAGAGGGCCAGCAGCCGGTAGGAGAATATCCATCTGCGCACGACGGCCTGGGTGTTTCTGCGCGAAGTAGGTGCCCGCAAAGGCAACTCTGCGCATGGTCGTGGTGGGACGCCGGATGGGATTGTGGATGCGTGGCTGAGCCGCGAAGGGGAGTAGAAAGATGCGGTCGTGACCTAGATCTGCTTGATAGGCCGGAATTCGATCGGCGTCGACTGTGAAGACGTAGTCGAACAGCGCGGCGGTGGCCTTGAACACGTCGTAATTGGGCGGATCTTCCTTGTTCCAGAAAACCGTAGGTATATCCCGTTGTTGACACCACCGCACCAGGTCCACGAGATCTGAGGCAGGACCGTCGGTACCCGTCATCGTCAGGCGCCACGCACGGTCGTTGCCAGCCCATGCAGATTCCACGAAGAGCACGTCTGGAGGGTTCTTCTCCACGTGCTCCTGCCACCCCTGGCGTGGCACCGGGTCCTGATCCCACTCGTAGAAGAAAGCTGTCGCCGAGAACTGATCGAGAATGACGGCCACCCGCAACTGGGGTCGATTGATGGGGCCCAGTGGCAGGGATACCTCTGGAAAATCACGCGTCGAAGACCGACTACGGCTCCGAGCCAACCAGTCTCGCTTCAGCCGCCGCTTCACGCGCCCACTAAAGGCGGCCCGTGAGCCGGGATCGTCCAACAGCCGTGCGAGTTCACTGCGAACGCGTGATGCCGCGTGCTGTACCTCGGTTCGATTGATCATCGGCCCTCATATCCGGCCAACACAGTGGCGATACGCCCACCTGCCTGACCATCCCACAGGCTCGGTATGGCCCAATGGCTTAAGGGACCAGTCGCCAAAACCTGTTCTACGGCTTTGGGGAGTTCGCTTCGACTTACCAGACGGTTAGTGCCGTCGGTGATTGTGACCGGACGCTCGGTATTTGGTCTCAAGGTCAAGCAGGGCACTCCCAGCACGGTGGTCTCCTCCTGTACCCCACCCGAGTCTGTAATAACTGCCGCAGCTCCGGAAACCAACCCCATGAATTCCAGGTATCCGACAGGTTCAATAACCTGCACGCCCGGATGGTCGAAAAAGCCAGCGTCATGGAGCCGAGATCGTCCGCGTGGGTGCAGCGGAACGACGACATGAACCTGCTCTGCCACCGAATGCATTGCTTGGACCAACTCAGTTATGTCGCTGGCCCGGTCAACGTTGCCGGGACGGTGAAGGGTGGAGACCAGATAGCGCTCGGGCAAACCAAGTGAGGCCTTAATGCCTGGTGTGTCAAAGCGCGTACGCAGTCGCAGCAAGGTATCGATCATCGGGTTTCCCACGAAGTGAATGCGCTGCGCCGGTATCCCCTCATTACCCAAATGCGCCACGGCGTCCACGCTCGTGGTGAGCAAAACGTCTGCCAGACGATCCGTGACAAGACGGTTGATCTCCTCAGGCATGCTGAGGTCGAAAGAGCGAAGGCCGGCCTCGACATGTGCGGTCGGAATGCCCATTTTGGCTGCGACCAAAGAGGCCGCGACCGTGCCGTTGACGTCCCCGTAGACCACGACCATCGAAGGCTTGCGCTGGGTGAAGAGCTTTTCGAGGCCAACCATAATTGCCGCCGTCTGCTCGCCGTGCGCGCCGGAGCCGACTCCAAGGTTGACATCAGGGTGGGGTAGTCCCAGTTGAGTGAGGAAGATATCGCTGAGGTTTGGGTCGTAGTGCTGCCCGGTGTGCACCAGAAGCTGGGGGATATCCATCGCGTTCAGCGCGGCGATGACGGGGCCGGCCTTAGGGAAGTTGGGCCGTGCACCGGTCACGTGGAGGATGAGTCTAGGCATGCTCACTCTTCTGCAAGTTGTGGTGGTGGAAGCAAGGGGCAGTCTTAGGATGTCACGGCCGAACCCCGCAAACACGTAAAGTACGGCCGATCAGACACGTTGGCGAAAAGGAGGTTGCAGGTGGGTTCTGCGACTGCGCTTCGCTCGGTAGTTCGTGTGGTGCGCAACCTGCTGCTTGCGGGTTCGATGGGTCGTCAGCACCTTCGGCACACGGGCGCGAAGGCGATATCGGTCACCCTCCGGCGAAGTCCCCCATGGGTGCGGGGGGCGGCCGCTCGCCAACGGGTTCGAGCGGACGTCGCCGGGCTGGCCCGGGCCGCCGACTCGGATTTCTCGGGTGCTCGACAAATCCTCAGTCATGCGGCCGGGCACCTGCCAGCCAGTGGCCGTGCTGCTGAGGTTCAACGCGCGCGGTTGGTGTCCGCCGCCATTGTCTTGCACGACACCACGCTGGCCGCTGAGCTCTGGCCCTCGGCGACCTCTACCGATATCCGTGCATCGTCGCGTCAGCGACGCCTTTTAGCTCTGCTGTATATGGAGCGAGGGGACATCGGCGCCGCGATTGAGCAGGTGCGAGCCGGCACCGACTCTTCGTCACGGGCGTTGTTGGCTCGCGTCTCAGGCGAGGCCGAGGTGCTGCAGGCACAGCTCCTTCGGCAGGAGTTGAAAAACCGCACTACGGTCCGGATCACAGCCGGGACCATTTCGACGGTTCTGCATGTAGTCAGCGCTGCTCTTCCAGACCAGCAAACCGGGTACACCATTCGCACCCAGGGTATTGCCAGTGCTCAACGTGAAGCGGGTATCGATGCTCAGGTCGTGAGCCGTTTGGGCTTCCCCGTGGACATCGGGGTTATCGGCGCCGCATCACGTTGTGTGTTCGACGCAGTGCCCTACCACCACATGCTGCCGTCGTGGAGAATGCCGCCGATCGGTCCGCGACGCCAGATAGTTGCTGCGGAGCAACTTGCCCGCCACGTGGAGCGAGAAGCTCCTCAGGTTCTGCACGCGCACAGTAAGCACGAGAACGGGCAAATCGCTTTGATGGTGGGACATCGGCTCGGCCTACCCGTGGTCTATGAAGCCCGTGGATTCCTGGAGGAGACCTGGCGTCATGCCGGGGGCAGCGAGACATCCGATTTCTATAGATGGACCCGCGACGCAGAGACCCTGTGCATGATGCAGTCTGACGCTGTGACAACTCTGTCGACCGCAATGGCAGCCGATATCGTCGCTCGCGGAGTTGACTCGGCAAAAGTCAGTGTGATGCCCAATGCGGTGTCGCAAAACTTCTGTGCCCACATCGATGATGGTGAGAAAGCCGCGGCTCGAGGCGGCTTGGGGATTCCTGATGAGGCGATTGTGTTTGGCACGGTGACGACCCTCAACGATTATGAGGGTCTGGACACCGTGATTGCCGCGATGCGCCACCTCCGCGATCCGCGAATGATCCTGCTGGTCGTTGGGTCTGGTCAGGCCAAAGCAGCGTTGCAGCGAGCCGCGAGCCCACTGGGTGACCGGGTGCGCTTTACTGGTCGTGTTCAGCACGAAAACGTGCGGGACTACCTGGCTGCTATGGATATTTTCGTTGTGCCACGAAAAGCCACGCCGGTGACGTGCCTGGTGCCGCCCATCAAGCCGCTGGAAGCTATGGGCTTGGGGATACCTGTACTTGCCAGCGACCTACCACCACTGGTTGAGATCGTGCAGCCCGGCGCGTTTGGCGCCATAGCTACGGCCGAGGACAAGATCTCCTGGGCCGAGCAGATGACGACGTTGGGATATGCTCCGCAGGACGTGCATGAGCTCGGCGCGCGGGCTGCGCGATTCGTGCGACGCCAACGAACATGGAAGGCGACTGTAGCCAAGTACACCGCGATCTACGAGTCTGTCGCCCACTGCTAGAGGCTGAAGACATCCCCTCGTAGCCCAAGATCAAGGAGTTCTCAACCGTGTCTGTAGATGCTGCCATCATCGGTCTTGGCTACGTGGGCCTACCGCTGGCCTTGGAGGCGGCGCGAGCCGGGCTGAGCGTGATCGGGTTCGATATCAACCAGGGGATCGTCGATTCCCTCAACGCTGGACGATCCCACATCGACGATCTGAGCGACGAAGACGTCGCCTCTATGACTCAGTTGGGATTTGTGTCCACCAGCGAAGAAGCCCGTCTGGCCGAGGCCAAGGTGGTAGTCATCTGCGTGCCCACCCCTTTGGCGGAGGACGGTGGCCCAGACCTGAGGGCCGTACAGAGTGCAGTCGAGGCAGTCGCCCGAAACCTCCGGCCCGAGATGGTTGTGATCCTAGAGTCGACCACGTATCCGGGAACGACTGAAGAAGTTGTACTGCCCAAGTTGGAAGAGAGCGGGTTGATCGCGGGGAAGGACTTCTGTCTCGCGTACTCTCCTGAGCGAATAGACCCGGGAAACCCGAACTACGGGCCTGAGAACACACCAAAGGTGGTAGGGGGGCACACAGCTCGATGCGCCGAATCGGCAGCCGATTTTTATGGACAATTTGTGAAGACAGTGGTACGCACAAAGGGCACGCGCGAGGCGGAAATGGCGAAGCTGTTGGAGAACACCTACCGGCACATCAATATTGCTTTGGTCAATGAGATGACCAGATTCTGCCACGAGTTGGATATCGACCTCTGGGACGTCATCAATGCGGCGGCGTCGAAGCCATTCGGTTTCCAAGCCTTCTACCCCGGACCGGGGGTAGGCGGTCACTGCATCCCGATCGATCCAAACTATCTGTCTCATCAAGTGCGGGCCCGGCTCGGGTATCCCTTCCGGTTTGTCGAGTTAGCTCAAGAAATCAACTCCGGCATGCCCACCTACGTAGTCCATCGGGTACAGGACATCCTCAATGATGAGCACAAGTCGTTGCGTGGAGCGACGGTGTTGTTGTTAGGAGTGACGTACAAGGCGAATATCGCGGATCAACGAGAGAGCCCAGCTGTGCCCTTGGCGAAGCAACTCATCGCCAAGGGTGCGGTGGTTCACTACCATGACCCGCACCTGAGTCACTGGGGGGCGATCGGCGATGGAGCGATCCGTGTGGAGGAACCCGCCGATGCTGTGTCAACGGCCGACCTGACCATCTTGGTCCAGAATCATCGGGAGTATGACGTTGACAGTCTGGCCGCCGCTTCGCGTGCTTTCTTCGACACCCGAGGCGTCGCCAACGGTATGAAAGTTCGTCGGCTGTGACTCTGGGCGGCCCCGAGTACGAAGGCTCGCTGCCGGGCATGACGCCGGAAGAGGTCGTCCGGATGGCACGCGAACACAAGATGCAGCAGGTAGGCGTCCGTCCGCCATTGGGTGAGTACATACGCGACTTGTGGAGGCACCGCGGTTTCCTGCTCACCATGTCTTCTGCGGACTTCATTTCCCGGCATCAGCAAAACTATCTCGGTCAGTTATGGGCGTTGCTCAATCCGCTCTTGCTTGGCGCCGCCTACTTCGCGATCTTTGGTCTTCTTTTAGACACAAGCAAAGATGTAGATAACTTCATTTGCTTTCTGATTGTCGGTCTGTTCGCTTTTATTTTTATTTCCTCCGGAATGAATCACGGAGCACGCTCGCTCGTTTCTAATACAAGCGTCGTGCGAGCCCTTCGCTTTCCGCGCGTTGTTCTGCCGATCTCGGTTACGCTCACCGAGTTGTTCGCGGCCCTTCCGGCTTTCGCGGTTGCGGTCATCGTCGCGGTCATCTCAGGGGAATCCATCCAGTGGGCGTGGATGCTTTATCCGGTCGGAGTGGCCATCGTCTACGCACTCACAACTGGTATAGCAATTATCGCTGCCGTCGTGGTATACAAATATCGCGATGCTGCCAACTTGATTCCGCTGCTGACTCGGATGCTTCGCTACGTCTCGGGTGTGTTCTTTCTGATCACGGCATACGCTGACGGGGTCTTCGGATTCATCCTCGCCTACCAACCGGTCGCAATAGCACTTACGATGCTGCGCCAGTGTTTAATGTCTGAGTATCCCCTCACCTGGACACCCTGGCTGGTCTCTTCAGCATGGGCCATCCTCTTCCTGATCGTGGGGTTCTTGATGTTCTGGAGGGCGGAGGCGACCTATGGTCGACGTTGAGCAGGCGTCATCGAGCGATGAGGGGCCGCCGCGAGTCCTCGGTGGTGACGAGCATGTGCCGGCTGTCATTGTGAGTGACGTGAATATCAGCTACCGGGTATTCGGCGCGGGTTCGGCGGCCAAAATGAACGCGGGGGGGCGATGGGGAAAAGCGATGAACAAAGCGCGTACGCAAGTGGGCACTCGAGAGATCCACGCGGTCAAAGATGTATCCTTCGTGGCCTATCGCGGTGAATCAATCGGTGTTATAGGTCGCAATGGCTCGGGCAAGTCGACGATGCTGAGGTCGGTCGCTGGACTCATCCCACCCACCAGCGGTTCGATCTACCTTAACGGTGGGGCAGCCTTGTTGGGTGTGAATGCTGTCCTCATGCGCAACTTAACCGGGGCCCGTAACATCATGATTGGAGGACAGGCCCTTGGCTTGTCTCGCCGTCAATTGTTGGACAAGTTTGACGAGATCGTTGCGTTCGCAGACATCGGTGATTTCATCAACTTACCGATGAGTTCTTACTCTTCAGGGATGGCGGCCAGACTTCGCTTCGCGATATCGACTGCCGTGGTTCCTGACATCCTCGTCGTCGACGAAGCCTTGGCCACCGGGGATGCGCAGTTCCAGGCCCGTGCGACCGAACGGATCGCCAAGATCCGCGAATCCGCGGGGACCATATTCATCGTCAGCCACACGGCGAGCCAAGTGAAGTCATTGTGCTCGCGGGTATTGTGGATGGACGCTGGGCACCTGATCATGGACGGTGCACCCAAGGACGTCATGCCAGCCTACAGAGCCGTGTACGGCCCCCCTTTGCCAGTACGACGTCGTAGGGGCAAGTCGACCCGCAGTAGCCGAGCCACACCTGGTCAAGCAGGTGTCGAGCCGATGACCGAACGCGGGTCGGATCATCAGGAGAGGCCGCCCTCGGAGACGTAGGCTGAGCCCATGAGCTCTCACGCCAAACGAATGGTCATCGCCTACTGTTTCACTCCTTTTGTGGACACGTCGGGCACGGTGGCAGCAAAACGCGTCCGTCTGCGGGGCGAGCCGGTTGACGTCATTCAGAACGACATGTCTTCTCTGCGCAAACAGGACCGCGGTTTGAATCTGCTCGCCGGCGAGTTGGTGTGTAGACGAGCGATGTTGCCCACAGTCACTCGATTCTCGAGTTGGATCTCAATTACTCAATGGTGTCAAGAGGGTATTGCGCAAGTCTCCCGCTGGGTCGCCGACAACGATGACGACGCCTCTGGGAGCGGTGCTCCCCAACCACCGTGGACCTCCATGTACTCGCGGTCCCACTTCGTGGCCTCCCACTTCCTCGCGGCCCTTGTGAAGTCACGGTATCCACAGATTCACTGGGAGGCGGAATTCTCAGACCCGTGCTCCCGCGATGCCACAGGGGAATGGCGGTATGCACCGGTTGGCGATGACGATCTCCTCGAGTCCTTCCGGTTGATGCTCACCGAAGCAGGCGCTTCGATTCCGGAATCGGACAACGTTTTCGAGTGGGTCGAGTACCTGGTTTACGC
>JBATUU010000371.1:0-3035 GCA_049671385.1 Ornithinimicrobium sp.
CGTGTGGGGTGAGCCGGGCACCAACGGACAGCACGCGTTCTACCAGTTGATTCACCAGGGGACGTCGATGATCCCGGCTGACTTCATCGGGTTCACTCAGCCCTTCCACACCGGCGAGGGGTCCCTGGGCACGCATCACGACCTGCTGACGGCCAACCTCTTTGCGCAGACCGAGGCGCTCGCGATGGGCAAGACACCCGAAGAGGTCGAGGCTGACGGAGTCAGCGGCGAGCTGGTCTCGCACAAGAGCTTTGCCGGCAACAGCCCCACCTCGACGATCATGGTGGAGTCGCTGACGCCGCATACCTTGGGCATGTTGGTCGCGCTGTATGAGCACAAGGTCTTTGTGCAGGGCACGATCTGGGGCATCAACAGCTTCGACCAGTGGGGCGTGGAGTTGGGCAAGGTGCTGGCCAAGGTGATCGAGCCAGAGCTCACTGCCCAGGATGCACCTGACCTCGACCACGACGGCTCCACGAACGCCCTCATCGAACGATTCCGCTCTGCGCGAGGGCGTTCCACCTGATCGTCTGTTGGGGTGATTGCACCCGCGCACAGTGACTTCGGCCCGCGCTCGCGGGCCAGGACGGGCATACTGAAAAGGCACGTTCTGCCTGCCTGACCCGGACCCGTGACCTGGGAGTGAAGGAGCCGACCATGGATCGCACCCTGTCCACGGTCGCTGCGCTCATTGTGGTCGCGGCCGTCGCGACGGTCACCACCTCCTCAGGGGACACGGTGGCGAGGTCCCTGGACGAGGCGGACGCCGGAGGCCAGGTGGGTGCAGTCGGCATGGCGGTTCCTGGGCACAGCGGGGCTTCGGGTGGGTCGGTGTATGCGGTTCATGGAGCTCCGGGACGACACCTGGACGTCGAGATCGACGGGGAATGGCTCGCTCGTGTCGGGACGGCCGAGGTTGCGGGGCCGTATGCGCTGGATCCGGGGAGCAGCACCGTGGCTTTCATCGATCCCGAGGGTGACCAAGTCACCTCCAGCACCATCGAGGTCGCCGAGGACAGCAGCAGCGACGTGGTGGTGCACTGGCCAGAGCAGGGCGGTTCGGAGCGGGTCATCACCACGTTCGACAACGATGTGACCCCGGTCGCTGCTGATAAGACGTCGGTGATGATGGCCAACACGGCAGCACTGTCGAGAGCCGATGTCGCGATGGACGACGACGTGTTGTTCGAGCGGCTAGCCAACGGTGAGTTCCTCGATCTCGTGGTGCCCGAAGGAACGTATGACGCGCAGGTTCTCTCTGACGGGGAGTGGGCCCCGGTGATGCCCCACCCCGAGCGGGTCGAACTCGATGGAGGCACCTCCCAACGTGTCTACGCCATCGGCGATCCGCGCGATGGAACGGTGACTTTCGCCTCGCATACCCTGAGCGCTCCGGGCTCGGGGTCGCCCATCCCGGAGACGGTCAACACCGGGACGGGCGGGCTGTTCGAGAACGGGCGACGGGTCGAGCGCTAACTCCCGAGCAGGGTGTCGCCGGAATGCGGATATCGCTACGCGGCTTTGCAGTGAAGTGAGTTCGTCTTCTGGATTGCCGGTGACTCGCGCCAGTGTCGGACTTCGTAGCGAGCGCGGGCCGATTCTGCTCGCGGTCATGCTCAGCACGGGGCTCGTGGCTATCGATGCGACGATCCTGGCGGCGGCGATACCGGCGATCGTGCGAGACCTGGGGGGCCTGACTCAGTTCCCGTGGCTCTTCTCCATCTATCTGCTGGCGCAAGCCGTCTCGGTGCCGATCTACGGCAAGCTCGCAGATCTGTTCGGGCGCAAGCCGATCATCCTGTTCGGAGTCGGACTGTTCGTTGTCGGGTCGCTGCTGTGCGGTCTTGCCTGGTCGATGGGGTCGCTCATAGCCTTCCGTGCCCTACAGGGTCTGGGAGCGGGTGCCGTCCAGCCAGTAGGGATCACCATCGTGGGTGACATCTATAGCGTGGCTGAGCGTGCAAAAGTGCAGGGCTACCTCGCGAGTGTGTGGGCGATCGCGTCCATCGTCGGCCCGACTCTGGGTGGGATCTTTGCCGACTACCTGAATTGGCGCTGGATCTTCTTCGTTAATCTGCCGTTGGGTCTGGTCGCCGCGTGGATGTTGGTGAGTCGCTATGACGAGGGCGCTGCGCGCTCGGGGTCGCGGCCGAAGATCGACTACCTGGGCTCGGCGCTCCTGCTGATCGGCGGGTCCACGCTCCTCCTGGCGTTGCTCGAGGGCGGCATCGCATGGCCCTGGGACTCAGCGATCAGCATCGCACTGTTCAGCACAGCCGCAGTGTTGGTGGTGGCCTTCGTGCTCGTGCAGCGTCGAGTCAGCGAGCCGATCTTGCCGCTGTGGGTTTTCGGTCACCGGGTGGTCTCCGCTGCCATGCTGATGTCCCTGGTCGTCGGCGTGCTGTTGATGGGACTGACGTCATACGTGCCGCTTTTTGCCCAGGGGGTGCTGGGCACCGACGCGATCACAGCTGGCTTTGCGATAGCGGTCATGAGCATCGGGTGGCCCATCGCGGCGACGACGTCGGGGCGTTTGTATCTCTCGATCGGCTTCCGGGCGACCATGCTGATCGGCGCCGCAATCGCCCTGGGTGGTGCGCTGCTCTTGCTACCGCTGGACGGCGAGAGCTCGGTGTTCGCGCTGGCATTGCCCTGCTTCGTCATGGGTCTCGGATTTGGTTTTGCCGCGAGTCCGGCCATCGTCGCCGCTCAGTCGTCGGTGACCCGGACTCACCGCGGCGTGGCGACCAGCTCGACATTGTTTGCGCGCTCAGTAGGAAGTGCCATTGGCGTCACGGTATTGGGCGCCATTGCCAACCACGTCGTCTCCGACCGGCTAGCCGGCGCACCCGCTGACCTGGAGTCGTTGCCAGCAGGGGTCTTAGACCCGGCGATCCACGCTGTCTTCATCGCAGTCGCGGTTGTCGCTGTCGCCCTGGTTGCGGCCGCAGTCATGATGCCGAAGGTGGTCGAGGAAGCCAGCCGCTAGGAGTGCCACACCGCTGGGGGCGCAGGCCTGTCCGGCACGGCAGAGT